>JAZKZP010000093.1:0-68044 GCA_045612715.1 Eubacteriales bacterium | reverse complement strand
GTTGCGCTACAAGTTGAGCATGTCTTGGGAGCTTCGCAAGTTGCATCTGCCCATGTGTGACCTGCGGGCTCAATATATGAGTCAAGTTTAAGATTACCACAAGCAAGACATTTTACTGCCATAACACCCTGTTCTTCACATGTTGCAGGTGCATAAACGAATGGCTCGCTCCATGTGGTGCATGCAGGATCAAGAATTTCGATTGTTCCGTCCTGTACACCACAGAATTCACAGTGATTACCACCTGTGTATCCGGATTCTGTACATGTGGGTTCCTTACTCTGTGTATTGGGTACCCATACGTGATCTACCTTCTCAATAACTTCTTTTTCTACGAGTGTTACTTTACATTCCTTGCAATATACGCTTTCTGTAAAGCCTTCTTTTGAACATGTTGCTTCAATTGCAGGAAGTGTTGCTAACTTGTGTCCTGCTGCTTCGCCGTAGCCTTCGCCACATACTTCACATACTGCTGCTTCAGTACATGTTGCTGCGCCACCTACGTGTCCTGCTGCTTCGCCGTAGCTTTCGCCACAAAGCTCGCATACTGCTGCTTCGGTACATGTTGCTGTACCACCTGTGTGCTGGCATTCTTGTTCACATGCTACAAATGCTGTGAGTGCAAGTACTACTACCATCACTACAAGGAGTGTTTTGATAATTCTTTTCATAAAAATTATCCCCTTTCATAAATTTTCCCTTTCGGGTATTTAATTTGAAGTAAAGAGATAATACGCGTGGTTACCTCTTATACTTATTTATATTATAAAACTACTTTTTTGAAATGTCAATATTTTCATTTTCATTTTTATGAATTTTATGAAACTTCGACATTTTGCACAAAAATCCTATCATCGCACTACATATTGTGTGCAATATAATTATTTTGTACAAACAATACCATATATACTACAAAAAACCCACGTCCAAATGGACGTGGGTTAAAAATCATTGATTTTTAAATATTAATACATACAATTACTGAGCTGTGAGTTCCTGAGTTTTAGGATTCCAAGTTACTGTAACTGTAGAACCGTTAGCACCAACAGTTACAGATGCGTTAGCCGCATTTGTAGGATATTCACCTGCGCCCCACTTATGATTAAGAACCACCTTGTATTCATATGTGCCTGCAGCAACATTTTCAAATACCTTTGTATAAACTCCTGTTGATTCATCGTATGTCATATCGTTAGCTGTATCGTTTGTGTTCCAATCACTTCCGCAAAGACCTGCCTGACCAACTACTGTATAAACTGAACCTTCGCCACAAGTTGTGCACTTACCGTCAGTACCATAGCTATGTCCGAGTGCGGGAGTATTAAGTGTATATGTTTCAGAACACTTTGAGCATACGTGAGAAACCTGACCGCCTGCTGTACAAGTTGCAGGTACGATAACTGTTCCTTCACCCTCAGAAGAGTGTGAGCATCCTTCAGGATTATAGATGAATTCTGCAGCAACATTACCGTTGTTCCATTCCATCTTCCATCCCTTGCCATTTTCGATACCTACTGTGATATCAGGTGTCTGGTCAAGAGCACCGGATCCGTCATCCTTCTTACCATTGAAGATAAGACCTGTTGCGTCTGCAGGAATTCTTATTGCATAAACCTCGTGACCGTCAACCTCACCAACAAGTGTCATTGCGTTACCGGGCCATGTGGGGTTAGTTCCTGTTGCAGAGCCCCAGAAGTAAGCTGAAACTTCTGTCCACTTCCAGTTATTCTGGAAGAATACCAAAATGCCTTCGCCTTCAGGCAACTGACCGGGAGTACCGGAACCAGAACCTGAGCCGGATCCTGCAGATTCGGAGCTATTAGACCAAGTTCCGTTAGAAACATGGTAGTAGAGCTTATCATCGGACTTATCGGGAACTGCGAGGTCTGCTGTCTGCTCTCTCTTCATATCCCAATTGAACTCTGTTGTGCCTTCATTGAAGTCAACGAAGATAACCATATTAGCGCCTACGGGAATTGATACTTCATATACATTTTCTTCAGAAGTAGGAATTAAGTCTACCCACTGGTCACCAGGCCATACCCAAGCACCCATCTTAGAACCATCGTTCCAAGCGGAGTTAAGAACTACGTAAACCTTATCAACAGGGTTAGCGTTAGGAGTAACTGTTGTGCCTCCGCCTTCGTTTCCACCACCGTTATTTGTAAATCCAACGTCAACTTCGTTGCCGTCCTGGTCTTTAACAACGATATTTCTTGTATGGCTGTTAAATTCGATTGTATAAGTACCTGCTTCGATTACAAGGTCATTATCAACGCCACCGGGATAGTAAACACCGGAGCTATTGTTGTAAATCTTAAATGTACCGGGTGATGTTACTTCCCATGTGTATGTCCAGTTAACACCGTCAGCAGAAGTAAACTTGTAGTCATCTTCACCGTATGCAGTTGACCAACCGTTTACATCACCGATCAAACGGATATCATCAGGCACACTGTCAAGTCTTTCAAGAAGCTGGAAGTACATTACGTCAGCTGTAGCATCGTAAGAAATTTCATACTTACCGTCCTGACCGTCTGCAACAACAAAGTTGTTATTTTCGCCTGCTATAAATACAACTGTACCGTTAGCATCCTTAACAGAAGATCCATCATATCCTGACATCTTATCGATAGCCTTTTCGTTATCCCAACCAAGATTTTGTGTCATCTTGAACTGGTCACCGCCGTACAAGCTCAATGTAACCTTATAGATTCCATCTTCGCCTGCATACAAGCCAAGATTCTTAGCTGCTGCTTCGTGGTTCCAGTTGTTTGCCTTGTTAAGGTCACCCTTACCTGCACCGATAAGGTACCAGTCGGGCATTACATCACCACCACCTACAGGTTCATCTGTAGCCAAGAATGATGCATAAATTGTCATACTCTTTGTTACGGGCTTTGAGAAATCAAATCTCTTGATATAGGGTCTTTCATACCAACCCTGGAACTCCATACCTTCTGCTTCGGGAGTCCATTCTGTAAGCTTAGATCCCTTTTCAACTATTTCTTCTTTTAATACCTTCTGTCCCTGTACCCACTGGATTGTTACCATGTGTTTTCCTTCAGTTTCAACCTGAGGTTCACAAGCAGTAAAGATGGGCAATACAAAGATGAGAGCCAAAAGAAGGGATAATACTTTTACTATATTTTTCATATTATTCTCCTTATTAACATTTATCATATGAGTCAATAGGCCAATTATTTAACGTAAACGAGGATGCCGCCTGCAGGAACGCTTACAGAACCACCGTTATGTGTTTTGTTGATATTAGATTCATCAACAGTAGCTACAAGTTTCCAAGAGCCACTCAAGTTGTAGCTTGCGGAAGAACCGGAAGCATTGATAAGAACAACTGCCTCCTGATCACCAAGTGTATATCTAAGAGCATAGCCTGCTGTGCCGAGAGATTCGGACTGAATTCTTGTTGCAACATCGGAGAAGATAGGATATGCTTTTCTCATAGCAACAAGACCTGTATAGTACTGAACCATCTTGTATTCTTCAGAGCCTGCCTTAAGATTATTCCACTTAAGGTTATTTGTTTCATCACAAGAAGAATAGCTATTTTCGTCATATTCGCCAGGAACAAGGTTACCCTGCTTATCATAGTAAGGCTTTGTTCTAAGGAATTCTTCACCCGCCTGTACGAAAGGTGTACCCTTTGATACAAAGAGGATTGCTGCACCGAGACGGTTAGCTTTTGCTTTAGCTGTTGTAGTACCACCCATTGTCAATGTGAGCTGGTCCCAAAGTGACAAGTTGTCGTGAGCACTCATATAGTTGATAACCATACCGTTTGTAACTCTCCAACCTGCTCCACCTGCGTTACCACCCATGATACCGAACAATACCTTGTTCAAGTTATCTGCGTTTGCATTGCCGCTAAGGATACCATTTGTAATTGTACCAAAGCCACTGTTACCCTTAAGACCGTTTCTGATTGCGTCGTTAAATACGGAAACAGAACCGATTGCGTTGTTTGTGGGCTGAATCTGACCGATGTTTGTCTGGTTAGCCTGAGCACTACCATCAATTGTGCTACCCATTGTCCAACCTTCACCGTAGATGATAGCGTTGGGGTTAACTGCGTGAACAGCTGCCTCAACCTCTCTCATTGTTTCAAGGTCGTGAAGACCCATAAGGTCGAAACGGAAACCGTCAAGGTTATATTCGTTAATCCAATAGCTTACGCTATCAACCATAAACTTACCGTACATGTAACGTTCAGAAGCTGTATCGTTACCACAACCGGAAGCGTTAGAGTTGGAACCGTTTGCATTATATCTGTAGTAGTAATAAGGAACGATTCTATGGAATGAGCTGTCTGTACCACTGAATGTATGGTTGTAAACAACGTCCATAATTACACCGATACCTGCTTCATGAAGAGCCTGTACCATCTGCTTATATTCTCTTACTCTTACTTCACCGTCATAGGGATTTGTACTATAACTTCCTTCGGGAACGTTATAGTTCTTAGGGTCATAACCCCAGTTAAATCCGCTATCGGGATCTTCTTCTTTAACTGTTGCATAGTCGTAAACAGGAAGAAGGTGAACGTGTGTTACACCGAGATTTACAAGGTAGTCAACACCAACAGGAATACCGTGCTCGTTTACAAGACCTTTCTCTGTAAATGCAAGATACTTGCCCTTATACTGAGAAGCGTCAAGCATATTAGAGAAGTCACGAACGTGTACTTCCCAGATGAATGCATCGGAGTAGTTATCAAAATTAACTGTTCCGCCCTTAGTAGGATCGAAGTTTGTATCGTCCCAACCAGCAGGGTTAGTCTTATCAAGATCAACTACCATTGTTCTGTTACCATTAAGACCTGCGGATCTACCGTAGGGGTCAGTTGCTGTTTCTGTACCAGCAGCAGTTGTTACTGTATATGTGTAGTATGTTCCGTGACCAGCATTTTCAACAGTTGCTGTCCAAACACCCTTTTCACCAAGTGTCATTTCGATATTCTGCTTAGCATCCTTTGCTGAACCGGGAATGGGGTTACCCTCTTCGTCAACTTCATTACCCTTATCATAAAGGTCAAGAACTACCTTTGCAGCTGTAGGAGCCCATACCTTAAATGTTGTGCTTCCATCAGCATTGATTGTAGAACCAAGATCATTGCCATCGTAGTTATACATTTCACCAAATTCAGGAGAATCGAAAATACCCATAGGAACTACGTTAACGGGTTCAAAGCCTTCGATCTTAACTGTATAGATTTTGTTAAGCTCAAGCTTCTCTGCTACAGTAATCTTACCTGTATTAGAGTTCTTACCCATCATATTAACTCTTGTAACTGTGAGTTTCTTGTCGCCATCCCAAACGCTAATCTGCTGATAGTTTTCAAACTTCTTAGCGGGAGTAATATTGTACATAATTGTATGGAAGTTTTCCATACCTGCAACATTAAACTTTTTGATCATAACTAATTTCTTTCCATCATCACTAGCGTATTGGTTTGTGTCACCATTTTTAAGGAAAATGTATGTTTCTTTTCCTGTAAGAATTGCAAAACGGTCATTGTCACCGTCTTTTGTAGCTGTACCCCAGCTTGTTCCACCGGGTTCTGAACACATTCTACGAACGATAAAACCAACTTCTGTTACTGTGTCAGGTACGTTTATAACAACCTTAACACCGTATTCACATTCTGTGAATGTGTAGCCTTTACCGTCTACGTCATCATACCAGATCCAGATGTCGCAGTTCTTATAATCTTCCCAAGTCTTGCCTTCCCATACCCAATAAAGAGTAAGTTTTTTGAAGCCTTCGGGAGTTTCGATATCATACTCACCT
Source organism: Eubacteriales bacterium (assembly GCA_045612715.1). Taxonomy (GTDB): domain Bacteria; phylum Bacillota; class Clostridia; order Oscillospirales; family CAG-272; genus RGIG4608. The sequence goes on along the minus strand of JAZKZP010000093.1, from coordinate 62,236 downwards.
TCGGGAGGCTGATATGTACCCATGATACCGCCGTTATCTACGTTTCCGGAAGTATCCTCTTGGTTAATAGGTGGGTCGATAACATCACCAGTAGGAGTGTCAACGTCTCCACCAAAGCAAGATGTTCCAAGCATGCTGAACAACATACAAATCAGCAATACGAGGGACAAACGTTTGATAAATGATTTTTTCATAACAAAACAAATTCCTTTCGTTTTTTATTTTCAAATTTTGTTATTTACATTAATATTAAGCACGACCCGTTCTAAGAGTAACATCAAGAATCTTTTTCTTGATCTCGTCGCTAGCATAATCAGGTTCTGCTCGCCATGACCAGTTACCTTCTGCAACAGCAGGAGTATTAATTCTTCCGATGCTGTTAGGCAATTCAAGATAGTCCATAAGGGGAACCATTGCAAGATTTGCAGGGCTTGTCATAGCAAATTCGATGAGTGCTTCAATGGGATTTTGGTCTTCTCTTCTCGGACATTCTTCTTCAAATCTTTCAAGCGCTTCGCCTTCAAGATTTTCACACCAAGTAGCAGTACAATCGCTATCGTGGGATGCAGAATATACGATACAGTTAGCATTGGGATAGTTTCTTGGAAGGTATTCACTTTCCTCATCGTAGAAAGCAAAGTGAAGCATCTTCATTCCAGGGAAGCCTGTTTGTTCAAGAAGCTCAATAACATCCTCTGTAATAAGACCCAAATCCTCTGCGATAATTTTAGAATCAGGCAATGCCTTGTCTATTGCTTCAAACAAAGGAAGACGGGGACCAATCTCCCAAGTACCGAATCTTGCGGTATCGTGGTGTGCGGGAATTGCATAATAGCTTGCAAATCCGCGGAAGTGGTCAATTCTAATAATATCATAAAGGTCAAAATTCGCTCTCGCGCGGTTAACCCACCAAGCGTAATCCTGTTCCTTCATAAGATCGTAGTTATAAATGGGGTTACCCCAAAGCTGACCGTCAACAGAAAATCCATCAGGAGGACAACCTGCAACGATTGTGGGATTATAATTTCTATCAAGCAAGAACTGTTCAGGTGCACTCCAAACGTCAACGCTATCATGCGCAACGTAAATAGGCATATCCCCTATAATTGTGATCTCTTTTGAATGAGCGTAATCAACTACCGCCTTCCATTCTCTCATAAATTCAAACTGAATCCATTTCCAGAAATTAATTTCGCTTTCAAACTCACCTTTATGCTGACGCGCAGTTGCAATATTTTTGTGTTCATCACTCCAAAGTGTCCACTGACAATAATTGTAATGAACCTTGAGCGCCATGAAGAGTGCATAATCCTCAAGCCAAGCAGATGTTTTTTCACAAAAAGCATCATATTCAGCATTTGGAGTAAATCTTGCATACGCCTTGCGAAGCATATCATAGCGAGTATTAAAGAGGAAGCCGTAATCAACTTTACCCTGCTCGTGCTCATATGAATCAAGCTCATCCTTTGTAAGCAAGCCCTGCTCATAAAGAAGCTCTGGCGCAATAAAATAAGGATTGCCTGCACAAGCCGCAGGTGATTGATATGGACTATCACCATATGAAGTTGGATTAAGCGGCAACACCTGCCAACATTTCTGTGCAGTTTCGCTTAAAAAATCAACAAAGTCAAAAGCGCACTTACCGAAGTCACCAATGCCATATTTTGCTGGCAAAGAGCTAACCGGCATAAGTATTCCGCTTTTGTGTGTAAAACCAAAGTTGTTCTTTGTATTGTTCAAAATACTTCTCCTTTCATATATTAAAGAAATATTTATATATTTCCACCCTGTATTATAACATTTTTATAAAAAAAAGTCAATCATCTCATTATGAATTAAGAGTAAAATAATCAACAAAAAGCACCGAACTTTTTCGGTGCTTTTTAACAAAATTCATTTTATTTTACATTATCAGTGTCTTTTTATCATCTTATCAAGTGCGTTAGCTATTGGATAATATACAGGAATGGTTACAAAAATCAACCACGAGGGGTGCCAATTGCCTTGATACATTCCAAGGTATAGATACACACAAGCAGCAAATACGGGATAGGCAAAGTGAGCAAAGCTTCTCTTATATATTGCCTCAACAAACGAGTAATAAACGGGTATAGTTACAAATATTATCCAAGAAAGCGCCCATCCACCGCAAATGTTGTAAAATCCGAACAAAAGATATGCAATCGTGCAGATAATAGGATATGGCACTTCAAGCCAGAATCTTGTGGGACGTGAAACCTCTATATGTACCTTATTTCCCTTTGCTGTGCTTCTTTCGCTGCTATATACAGTTTCATAAAGTTCATCATCGTCATCGTCATCATTTTCGGTATCGTCTATTTTATCTTCAATTTTCTTGAGTACCTTTTCCATTATCTTACCATTGATGTTAATTTTCACCGTATTGCCATTTTTCTCTTCTACTACGATACCATTATGACCGATTTTCACCCTATCTTCGCCGTCATCGATATGTATATAAGTTTCCTCATCGTTTTGGGAATTTTCCGTGAAAGAAGATTCTTCGGATTTTTCTTTTGCTTCTTCTTCATTTTCTTTATCTTCCTTCTCTCCGTATATAAGCTCATCAAGTGAAAGTCCGTATATTTTAGCAAGAGCGATCAAATTGTCGGTATCGGGAGATGCTTCACTTCTCTCCCATTTTGATACAGCTTGACGCGATACGCCAAGCTTTTCAGCAAGCTCCTCTTGTGAGAGGTTATTTTTCTTTCTCAATTCATATAATCTATTAGCTGTTTCAAGTGTCATCGATATTCTCCTTTTTTGTTTTGATTATGTCAAAAGTATATCAAAAAAGTCATCATTTGACCATACATTTTAGGTTTCAAATGCGCAACTTTTGGTTGCATTTGTAATTATAGCAAGTTTTTTCAGTTTTTTCAAGTATTTTAGATAAAAAAATAGAGCATCTTACGATGCTCTATCTTTTTTGTTAAGTTGTAATTAGATTCTTTCCTTAACCTTGGACGCCTTACCAACTCTATCACGAAGATAGTAGAGTTTTGCACGTCTAACTTTACCGTGTCTGATAATGTCAACCTTTTCAACGTTAGGAGAGTGGATGGGGAATGTCTTTTCAACACCTACACCATATGCTACTCTTCTTACTGTGAATGTTTCAGAGATACCGCCGCCGTGTTTAGCGATAACTGTACCTTCGAAAAGCTGAACTCTTTCACGTGTTCCCTCTTTGATCTTGTTGTGAACACGAATTGTGTCACCAACGTTAACCACGGGGAGTTCCTTCTTAAGCTGCTCGTTTGTAAAAGCCTTGATCAAATCCATTTGTTTGGCCCTCCTTAAAAATCGGAATATTCATGCAGAGCGTCGCAGCGGACTATTCCATATAATATCTATGTGACATACACATACAGTGTGTATTATAGCACATCTTTTTCTAAAATGCAAGTGTTTTTTCAATTTTTTATGAATTTTTTCAACACTTTTTTCAATGCGGATATTATTGAGTTAGCGTTAAGTGCGCAAAGCGCTAAAACGAGTAATATTTGTGCCAAAATATTGAAAGGTAAATTTAAAACCATAAAAATTATCTGCGCAGTTACTATCAATGTATTAAGCACAAGTCTAAATACTTTAAGATTAAAGGGCATAAATTTCTTTGAATGAATAGCGCGAACAGCAAAAACCACAAAATAGCTTATAGCGGTTGCAATACCTGCTCCCTGCGCGCCCATTGATGGAATCATCATAAAATTCAGAACTATATTAAGTCCTGCACCAAGTGCTGCAGTAATGAGCGACATTGTAGTTCTCTTTTTTACTGTATAGATAGTTCCTATAAAGGTCACAAGCGACGAGAAAACGGTTGCCAACAAAAGTACCGGCATGAATGTCCACGCTGTGAAATATGAGTCATTAAGCAAAATCCTTGTTGCAAGTGGAGTAAACGGAATGAGTATTGAGCATCCAAGGAACAAAATTGCCTGGTATCTCTCGAAAACTGCGGAAAAGAATTTGCTTACTTCTTCCCTGTCCTTTGACTCTGATATTGCAGAAATCTGCCAAGCTTCGTTGAATACTCCCGCAACGAGAGCGATTACAGTCGGTATCTTATAAGCCGCAGAATAAAGTCCGTTTTCTGCACTTCCACAGATGGCTGTAACGATAAATCTATCAGAAACGTTAGTTATCCACCAAATAACTGTGGTGGGCATCATTGGCAAGCTATATTTCAGCATTTCTTTTATCTTGGTTTTAGAAACCAATTTGAATGAGAAATCCTTATAGAGCTTTGCATAAGCTATCAAAAATACGGTTCCAACTGCATCTGCAACTGCTACGGATAGAACATATCCTGTAACGCCGAGCTTCATCGGGATAAGGAACAAAAGATTGAATGCAATCGTTAAAGCAGTTCCAAGAATGCTTTGAACGGCATAAAGCTTCATCATTCCCTTGGCTCTAATATATTCCTTTGCGAGCGTATGGAAGTTTGAGCTTATAACATAAAACGCAATAAGCCATGCGTAGCTTTCAAAATATGGGATAAATGAGATGAACGGCGAGAGCAAGAGAAACACTGCGCTCGAGAGTAGAAGCACTGTAGCACCTGATGAAAAAACAACCTTATTGTTCTCTTCTTCATCTGCAGCGAAGCGAAAAACTCCGTGCGTAATTCCTATACAACAAAACGGAATAAGCAAGTTCGCTGCATTGGTAATAAGGTCAGCCGTGCCGTACTGCTCCGTTGACAAAATTGCCGTATAAAGAGGCATCAAAAAATAGACCAAAAGCTTTGAAGCAAACGTGCCCACAGACAATATTAAAGTGTTAGATAATAGTTTTCTGTACTTGTCCATTTTTTACCTCCTGAAGAAATGCTAACTTTATTATTATAGCATAAATCGGGTAAATAGTCAATGGATTGCGGGGATTTTTTGAACAAAAAATCCCACCGCGAAAGCGGTGGGAAAATTCATTTTATTTAAATGTTATTAACCTTGTTTTATTTATAAATTATGGGGTTAATAAGTCCGTATGTTCCGTCTTTTCTTGTGTAAACTACGGAAACGTTACCTATTTCGTCATTGAAGAAAACGAAGAACTGATGCCCGATGAGGTTCATCTGCATAATAGCTTCTTCAACACTCATTGGGAAGAGCTCGAACTCCTTGGTTCTTACGATGAATTCGGGATCTTCATCAAGAATTTCACCGTAATCAGGGAAATAGAATTCTCCCTCTTTTGATCTCTTTTCAAGACGAGTTTTGTTCTTTCTGATTTGGCGGTCGATCGCCTCTACGCAACGATCCATTGCGTTCTGGAAGCTGATGTCATCGACCTCAGCACGAAAGATAGTGTTTGCACCGTGAATCGTGATTTCAACATTATCACGCTCACGTTTGCAACTGAACGTTACTGTTGCGGAGGCCTCTGAACCAAAATATTTGTCCAGTCTTGCGAGTTTCTTTTCAGCCATTTCTTTGGTTGAATCCCAAACGTTCATCTGTCTGCCAACAATAGTAATCTTCATCGTATCATTCCTTTCGAATTGTATTTAAATGAAAGAGACTTCTCTTTCTGGTTTTATTATATCACAACCAATTCAATTTGTAAATAGTTTATATAAAAAATATCGACTTTTCATTTATTTTGTGAAAACTGCACAAAGAAAAGCCGACATTTTTATACTATTAATCTTGTTTTTTTACGCCAACGTGAGTTATAATTCCCTCAAGATGCGCATCATGGCCATATTCAACAACATTGTAATTGCCATCCTCATATTCTATATGACAAACCGCAGCATTTGACACCCAATCATACTTTTGAAGATTTTCAAGTCCGTCACCGTGCCAAAGACAATTCATTACGCGAATAACCGTTGCATGAGTACCTATAAGTACAGTCTTCCCCTCATTTTCGGCAAGTATTTCTTCAATGGTCTTCTTTATACGGTAAAAAACGTCTGAAATCTTCTCTCCACCGTCGGGATGAGCATTTCCAATATCGTTTTGGAACGTCCAATACGTTTCAGGGAAATTTTCGGCAAGTTCAACAAATGTCTTTTGCTCCCATTCGCCTGCGTAAATCTCACGAAGTCCTTCTCTTTTATGAATTTCAAGTCCCAAGCGCTCAGCGGTTGGCAAAACTGTATTATAAGCTCTGCAAAGGTCGCTTGAATATATCTCGTCTATATGAAATTGCTTCAAATATTCTGTTGTTCTTTTTACCTGTTCTTCCCCAAGCTCAGAGAGTCCCCAGTCGGTCTGACCGATAAAAATTCTTTTAAAATTACCAATACTGTTTCCGTGTCTTACTATAATTAACTTAACCATTTTTCTATCCTTTCTATTTTCTGCCTATATTATACTATATTTCAAGCGCTTCTTCAAGAATTTTAGCAATATTTTTTTATTATTTTCTACTTTTTTTGAAAATCATATTGTAATTTTCGTATTTTTTATTTATAATAAGGGGTGATATACTTTTGAAAGGATTATTATCCAATGAAACATGGCTTTTTAAAGGTCGCTTGTGCAACTCCCAATATTAAAGTTGCAGATTGCACCTATAACGTTAATGAAATGATAAATATTGCCAAGGAAGCAAATGACGCACGTGTCAAGGTACTCGTTTTCCCCGAACTTTGCATAACTTCCTATTCCTGCGCGGATATGTTCTTCTCTAACGTGCTTCTTGACAGCTCCTACAAGGCGCTTGCAAGATACATTGAACAAACCAAGAACTATGATATGCTCAGCATTGTGGGACTTCCTATGTTCTATGAGAACAAGATTTACAACTGTGCAGCGGTTGTTAAGAGTGGCGAGCTTCTTGGTGTAGTTGCAAAAAGCAATCTTCCCACTTATGGTGAATTTTATGAGGGTAGATATTTCGTTCCCTGTCCCGATGAAAATATTGATTACAAATTTAACGGCAAAACTATTCCCTTTGGCAGGAACATTCTTTTCTCTTGCGAAAGTATGCCCTTGCTTAAGGTTGGCGTTGAAATTTGCGAGGACATTTGGGTTAACACTCCCCCATCAAATATGCTCTCTCTTGCAGGTGCAACCTTGCTCGCAAATCTTTCCGCTTCTAATGAGGTAGTTGCAAAAGACGAGTACAGAAGAATTCTTGTTTCTTCTCAATCCGCTAAGACAGTTTCCGCTTACATTTATGCCAACTGTGGAGAGGGTGAGTCAACAACCGATATGGTTTGCTCAGGTCACAGCATCATCGCTGAAAATGGCTCAATAATTTCAGAAAGAGTTCCATTTGATTATTCAAAAGGAAAGTTTATAACTGCTGACGTTGACCTTGAAAAACTCTCACTTGAGCGCAGAAGAAGAAATACCGTTACAACCAATATTGACAAAAATATTGTTAATGTTCCTTTTGATTTCAACATTGAAGAAACAAAAATTTCCCGTTATATTGACCCCCATCCTTTCGTAGCAAGCGACAAAAATGAGCTTGCACGCAATATCAACACAGTTCGTTCAATTCAGGCTTATGGATTGAAGCAAAGAATGGTAGCATCCGGTGCAGAAAAATGCATCATCGGTGTTTCGGGCGGTCTTGATAGCACACTTGCGCTTTTGTCAACATTCCACGCGTTCAACATTATGGGCAAGAATCCCAAAAATATTATTGCAGTTACTATGCCCTGCTTTGCAACAAGTGAACGCACAAAGAAAAATGCAATTGCTCTTGCAAATCTTTTAGGAGTTGAACTTCGTGAAATTGATATTCGTGAAGCCCTTGCGCTTCATCTCAAGAGCATCGGTCACAATCTTGACACACATGATGTTGTGTATGAAAATGCTCAAGCAAGAGAGCGCACACAGATTCTTCTGGATATTGCGAATGCCGAAAATGGTATTGTTATCGGCACGGGCGACCTCTCTGAACTTGCTCTTGGTTTTACTACCTATGGTGGCGACCTTACATCTATGTATGCACTTAATGCGGGAGTTCCTAAAACACTCATTCCCCATATACTCAAATTCTATGCAGAAGAAAATACAAGTATTGCACAAGTAATTGACGATATTATTAAAACTCCCATCAGTCCCGAGCTTATTCCTGCTGAAAACGGTGAGATAACTCAAATAACCGAAGACATTGTTGGCCCTTATGAGCTTCACGATTTCTTCCTTTATAATATGCTCACTCATCATTATTCCCCCGAAAAGCTCTATAGAATTGCTCAAATTGCTTTTGCCGACAAATACGATAACGAAACTCTCATCTCTTGTTTGAGAACTTTTGTTAAGAAATTCTTCAGTCAGCAATTCAAACGCTCATCCATGCCCGATGGTCCAAAGGTATTTGGCGTGGGTCTTTCTCCACGTGGTGACCTTAAAATGCCAAGCGATGCATCAAGTGAAGAATGGCTTAGAAGCATTGATAACATTAAATAATAAAAATAAAGAACCGAGAAAATTTCTCGGTTCTTTTTTGTTTAATTAGTCATTATTTTCGGGAGCAGCAGGCTCTTCGCCTTCGCTCTCTTCAGGAGTTGTAGCATCTCCACCCTGTTGTTCTTCGGTAGGGGTTGATTCACCCTCTTCAACAGCAGGCTTATCTTCCGGAATAAAAGGCATTGCCCACATTCTATTCCAATCAGCAAACATTTCTTCATTTGCCATTGTTTCTGTATATGTGAGGTATGCGCCACCGACAAGCAATCCCAAGCCGATAACCAACGCAAGAATACGATTAATCAAGTTAACAATAATCATGCTATACTACCTCCTATATTTCCAAGAGCATCAAGCAATTCCTTTACAGTATCTACAAGCTCTTGCATAAATTCTTCATAAGAAAGATTTCCTGCTTCAATTCTTGACATATAGCCATCTTCACCGTAAAGCATTGATGGTGTCATTACCATGCTAACATACTCGTTTTTCAAAATAGATTCAAGCATTATTTGAGGAACGCCGTGAAGACAGGTCGTTTGTGCCATCTTATCCATTGTTCCACCGAGAGTGGTCAAGATCTCCAAGATACCATCGAATTGACTTGTATCGAAGGAAGAAGCTGGCATAATGCTTCCTTCACCCAATTTCTTTGCATAATCAACAAAATCGAATATGATTTCTGTAAGCAATTTCACATCGGCTTGCTTTGCTTCGGTTGTCCATTCTTCACCAAAGTTCAATACATCAATAATATGCTCTGACGTTACACCCTTATAATCAAAGCTACCGTGATCATCTTTAGCATTAATAATTCTTTCAGCCAAGCTCTTGGATTCTTCGCTTGTAGCAACTGCTACATACGCTTCAAGAGCAGGAATGAGCCAATTCTCATCAACAGTTACCTCGGGATTATATGCTTGTTTAATCAAGTAATCAACAAGTTCTGTCAATTCAGAAGGAGGATTATGCAAAGATTCTTTATTTGGAGTAACAATCAATTCATCAATAAGAGCTTGCAATTCGGGGTTGATTTTTTCTATAATTTCCGAAACTTTTATTTCCAAGAAGTAATCAAGTTTATCTTCATTCTCACCAACGTGATCGAAATCAACGATATCTGAGAAATCAAAATTGAAATCTTTAAAGCTTGCTAAAACGTCAATCAATTTCTTGAAATTCAAAACGTCTGTATTGCAGTAATATGTTACACCGTCAACAACAACTGCTAAGCTCGCAACGCTCTTATCTTCGCCTGCAATCATAAATGGCTTTTGAGTATTGTTCCATGCCATATAATAGTTCATGAATGGTAAAAGTCCTTCAGTTTTTGCAGTAAAGCCACTAAGAGTTGATTCTGCATCACTAATAAGATTTGTTACGGTATCATACATATCGTTAGCCTGCTTTTCCAAATCATTAGCTCTTTCAGTAAGCTCTGCAATTTGTAAAAGCAATTCTTCGTGGTTTGTTGTTTCGGGATTATTAAGAGCCGCTTGCAATTCAGCAACTTTATTCATACATTCTTCAGAGTCAGCCAAAAATTGCTCTGCCTGTGCTTTAAGAGCCTTACCATCCTTTTGAACAAGCTCAATTACGTAAATAGAATCCAAGATATAGTCCAAAATACTCATCTTTTCTGCAGAGGCATTTTGTTCTTCCACAAGAGGTGCTATATCTTCAGCTTCAATTTTTGCATTTTTATCTTGCAAGTCTGCAATTTTTTCTTTCAATGCATCAATTTCTAAAGTCAAAGTAATCTGCTCTTCGGGAGTAGCGCCTTCAAGAGCCGCTTCCTTTTCAACAATAGTAGCATTGTGCGCATCTATTGTTGCATTGTTTCTATCAATCTTACCTTGATAATAAGCAATCTTGCTACCGTTCTTTTTATATTCGCCTACATCAACCATGAAGTCATAGAACTTCTGCATATCTTCTTCTGAAATTTCTTGAGGATCTTGAGCATTTGTAATTATCTTATTAACAAACTGCTCATAAGCGGCTGCATTATCTGCGGGGGCAAGGATTCCACCAACGGCATCCATACCCATTGTAAATGCAGTTTCCATTACAGGTCCAAAGAACGTAACACCTGATATAGTACCGATAACATCGGATATCATTTCACGGTCACCAAGAATACTATCCCAGTCCATACTATTCGAAATGATATTAGCGAGGAGCTTATTTTCTGCCGAAATAAGAACAACGTCAAGTATCGCATTAAAGTCATTCTTTACAGCGTCTGAACTCCAATTACCTTCATCATCTCTATACGCTTCAATGATTTTAGCAAGGAACTTATTCAATGTTTCATTTTCGCTTCCGGGTTCGGGATTAAGAATTCCATCAACCCATTGATCGTTTGCATCGACCAAGGTTACAACAACATCAGCTAAAAATGATACCATTACAGGTTCTTTAATTATTGCACCGATATCTCCAACTACGTGGGATTGATCAGATTCCTTTGAAGTCAACTCGCAAGCAAGTCTAACTGCACGAACGAAATAATCTCTAACCATATCGTCCGCATAAAGAGTTTTGCCTTCAAATTCAAACTTACCACCATCTCTGATGGTCGAAGTCATAAAGTCAATTGCAGCAGTACTGTCATAAAGCTTATAAACAAAGCTCTCTTCATAAGGATCGACAATATGCTTATCCACAAATTCAACCGCACAATAAACCTTTGAGTCATATGCGCCTGTATCGTGAATGCTATCTGTTACTCTTGACAAAACGTCCATTGTATAGAACAATGAAATCCAAGTCACGCCGAAAATAAGGAAAGCGGAAAGCGCACCTGTAACAATGGATATGACTTTTTTGGGAAAGCTATCCTTAAAGAAGTTGTATTTTCTCTTTTTATACTTTTTATAGTGGCTGATTCTTTCATCAACCATATCTTCAATTTCATCTTCGTCGAGCTCTTCATCGGGATAGGAGTTGATTTCGAGATCCTCTGAATCATCCATCAAAGCAAGATTCCTTTCATGCTCTTCGATAATTTCTCTTCTTGCAATCTCTTTTTCTCTCTTTATGAAGGCTTTATACATCTTTTTGTCTTTTCTGCGTTGCTTTTTCACAAGAAACTTATATACAAAGTTTACATGGATAAGGTTGAAAATAAAGTAGAAAATCCAGAAAGCCAAGAAAAGAAGCATTGGTGTTAATGCCGTACTTATAAAAGGCACAACAATATCAATTGCATTTGTTACCAAATGAGCATATTCTGCGGGCAACAATGATGCAATATCAACCTGTTCCTTTAAAAGCTCAAATAAGAATTCGGCCCCAAATAAAATGTGCAAAATATATGTAAATACAATGGCAACAATTATGCTAATAAGACGTAAAACGTTTTTAAGCATCGGGTTGCGCATCGCTTTGGCAACATTATTAACAACTGATACTAAAAATATCGCCAAAAGGATCCATTCTAATTTCATACGCGCCTCCGTATTAGAAAATTTTGTTATACATAACTAATCTTACCACATCGCAACAAAAAATGCAAGTGTTTATTGTATTATTTTATTATAATTATAACAAAATCTTTTATTTGAGTTTAATCCCTCTAATATTTCGCTTAATTTTAGAGATTTCCTTCAACATTTTAACTGCATCCTTTAAAACGTTGACCTTGGATTCTCTATGATTGATAATTTTTGCGGGCATTTCATATATCTTCAACTTCATTTTTTGAGCAATCAGGATCACTTCAAGATCAAATGCGAAGTTGTTCGTTTTGCAAAGGGAAAAGATTGTTCTTGCAACATCCCCATTAAATGCTTTAAATCCGCATTGAGCATCTGAAATCTTTATGCCACCAAAAAGATTTAGCACTGTAATATACGTTCTTGATGCTAATTTTCTTATGAGAGTATATCCCTCATACCCTTCTTTGTGCTTTGCTCGAGAAGCAACAAGCACTGGATATTCACCATTTTCAATGATATTTACCGCTTCTTTAATCACATCAATACCGTAGGCAAGATCTGCATCAGTAAAGATTACGATTTCTCCAGCAGAAGCTAAAACTCCGTAGCGAACAGCACATCCCTTGCCCTGATTTTTAGGATAGCCAACCACCTTAACGTTCGGTAAATTAAGTGAGTTAACTATATCAGCCGAGCCATCACGACTGCCGTCATCTGCGAAAATTATTTCATAATCGTTACCAAAATGCTCAAGCATATATTTATCAAGCTGTTTTGCGGTATCTTCAATAATCGAGCTTTCGTTATACATTGGTACACAAAGTGAAATTCTCATCTTGCCACACCCTTTCTATACACAAAAATATCAACCTCAACCTCGGTTTCAAGTGAAGTGAGGGCAAGTAATTTTTGCATATCCTTTTCACTTGTTCTATAGCTATACGGAGTCATTGAGAATAAATTTCTAATGACTTCGGAATTATCAAGCTGAATCTTATAAGCTACGTTGTGTTTTTCCTCTAAAAGCATATTTTGAGGCATATCGGCACGGGATTCGTTAGTGTGAACTGTATCATATATCGCTTTTTTCAATCCGTAAAGATGATTTTTACCCGCGGTTACAACTACAAGTAAGCCATTCTCTTTCAAAGCACGACAAAATTCCACTTCAGCGCAGGGGGCGAAAATATTAGTAATCGCATTAGCACTTTCATCTGCTACAGGCAAATCGTATATACCTGCAACACCAAAAACGGAATTGAATATTCCCTGTCTTTTGGCGCTTTTAGACGCTGAAATAATTGCCTCTTTAGAAAGGTCAAAACCATATACTTGTGCACCCGTTTTTTGAGCTATGCGATTTGTGTAATATCCCTCACCGCAACCAGCGTCAACAACTGCACATTCTTCATTTAATTCCGCAAGTATTTCGCAAACCTTATCTGCTATAGGTTGATAATATCCAAGATTTAAAAATTCAGTTCTTGAGCGAACTGCTTTTTTATCGTCACCACCCGTGGCTCTGCCCGGGAAAAGATTCACGTGTCCGCTGGACGATATATCATAACAATGCCTTTTTTCACCACAGCAAAAATAACTTTTTTCATCCTTTAAAAGCGCATTTTTGCACACCGGACACACCAAAATTTCATTTAGTTTCATATGATCTCCAAATTGAATTATATTAATTTACATTCTATACCAAAATTATGAACTTTTTTTGAACAAAAATCGCAATCAAAACAATTAATAAAAATTTTAATATTTTTTTATAAATAAAAAAATATTAAAAAAATTAGTCATTTTCTATTGAAAATATGACATTTTTAATGTATAATTAAGATGTATCACAATCTTGGAGGGCGTTATGTTCGCATATATTAAATCAGAACTTGAAAAACTGAATATCGAGCTTGTTTCTTCAATTCCTCTTTCAGAATGCGAAATAACTCGTCCCTATCTTTTAGAGAAAAAAGGAATCCGTGATGGCTCTGTTATAATATTTGCAGTTCCATATTTAGCGGAAAGCAAAGATAAAAAAAGCAATATTTCTGCCTATGCCATCAGCCGAGATTATCACTTGTTTTTCGCTTCACTTTTTGAAAATCTCTTAAACAAACTTAAAGATAAATATCCTGATAACAACTTTGCGGGATTTACTGACCATTCCCCAATAAATGAGATAAAAGCGGCTGCAAAATCCGGTCTTGGAGTTATCGGCAAAAACCACTTGCTTATAACAGAAAAATATTCTTCATTTGTTTTCATTGGAGAGATAATTACCGATGCAATTCTCGGCTCATACGCCCAAGAAATAGAATATTGCCATAACTGTGGTCACTGTGCTTCTGCCTGTCCCGTGGGTATGGATATTGAGCGCTGTCTTTCTTCCATAACACAAAAAAAGAGCGAGCTTAACGAAGAAGAAATCTCACTTATCAAAAAACACGGTTGCGCTTGGGGCTGCGATATTTGTCAAAAGGCTTGTCCCTATACCCTAAAAGCAATAAACAACGGTACTATATATACAGATGTCGATTTCTTTAAAAACGAGCGCACTCCTTTTCTTACAAGTGAGATAATTGAAGAAATGAATGATGAAGAATTCAAAGCACGCGCATACTCTTGGCGTGGCAAAAAAGTGATAAAGAGAAATCTTGAAATAATTGAAGGAAAGGAGAATTGATATGTTACATTTCATTTACGGACCAATAGGTTCGGGCAAGACAAGTGTTCTTTTGAAATATCTTGAAAATGATATCAAAGAAGGAAAAAAAGCTTTTTTCATAGTCCCCGAGCAAGAAACGGTTGCTGCTGAAAGAAAGATAGTTTCCCTTTTTCCTTCCTCTGCACAGCTCAATATTGAGGTTTTGAACTTTTCTCGTCTTTGCAACAGAATTTTCAGAACTTATGGTGGTCTTTCCTACAGCTTTGCCACAAAGCCGATAAAATCGCTTATTATGTGGAATACACTTCGTGAGCTTTCACCCTTACTTGAAGAATACAAAACAACCGACGTATCGGATTTTTCGCTCACGCAAAAAATGCTCTCGGCAACACAAGAGCTCAAAGCATATTGTATTTCTCCACAAAAGCTTGATAACACATGTCAAAAAATTGACGAGGACTCATCTCTTTATGGAAAATTGCGTGACATTTCACTTGTTTATTCTGCATATTCAAATCAAATTGCCGAGCAATTTGATGATTCATTTGATGATATTTCCAAGGCTATAGATATACTGCATAGCAACAACTTTTTCGATGGTGCAACCGTTTATTTAGATTCTTTTGCGGGATTTACGAAGCAAGAATTTGAGTTTATTTTAAAAATCAACGAGCTTTGTAACGAGCTTTATATAACGCTTCCAATTCCCTCTCCAAATGATAATTCCATTCATCTTGAGAGCTTGAAGCAAACCATTTCAAGCATTAAAAAGCATCTTGACAAGCGTGATTATGATGAAATGTTTTTAACAGAAAATCACAAAACAACCTCTGATGAATTATTGTATTTGCAAAATAATATATGGAATTTTGAAGCACACACTTTTTACGGAGATGCTAGTGGAGATATCTCAAATTTTCTTTGCGAAACGCCATATTCTGAAGCTGATATTATTGCAAGTGAGATTTGCAAGGCGGTCAAAAATGGAGCTCGTTATAATGAAATTGCCATAATTTTGCGTGATGCGGAAAAATATCGTGGCATTTTGGACGTTGCTCTTGATAAATTCGGTGTTCCATACTTTATGAGTGAAAAAACCGACCTTATGACAAAGCCACTCGCTAAATTTATATTTAGCGCGCTCAAAATTAAAGAGAGCAACTGGCGCGGTGCTAATGTTATTGCATTTTTAAAATCCGGATTTTGCGATGTTGAGCCATTTGACGTGGACATTTTTGAAGAATACGTTACAACTTGGAATATAAACGGAAATAAATTTCTCGGTGAGAAATGGACGATGAATCCAGACGGATATTCTGCGCGACTTACGCCAAGAGGCGAGAAAATACTAGTAACTGCAAACAGTGTAAAAGATACTATTATTCCTTCTCTTTCGCGTTATTTTGCTATGCTCGATGCCTCTTCAAACGTTAAAGAAATGTGTCAGGCTACTATTGAATTTTTAAAGGACAATAAAATCACCGAAAAGGTTAGAAAAGGTTGCTCTGAAAATCTTGCACGAGGAAACAAAAAGTCCGCTGATGAGGATATGAAGCTTTATACACTTACACTAAATATTCTTTATGACCTTGCTTTGGTTTTCGGTGACAAGGAATTCAGCTTTGAAGAATTCTCAGCTGCACTTTCACTTATGTTTGGCGAAAGTGACATTGGCACAATACCCACATCCGTTGACGAGGTTATGATTGGCTCTGCATCAATGCTTCGTACCGATAAAATCAAACTTGCCATTGTAATGGGACTTAATGAAGGTGAATTTCCCGCTTCAGTTAAAGACAATGGAATATTTACCGATAGTGACAAGCTAATACTCGAATCACTTGACCTTACGCTATCTGCGGATACAAGCACAAAAACTTCTGAAGAATTGTTCTTCGTTTACAGAGCACTTTCAGTTCCAAGCGAGAAATTGATACTCACTTCAAGTGCGCTTTCATCTGACGGCTCATCTCAAAGGCAATCAATAGCTATTGAAAGAGTTAAAGCTCTGTTCCCTGCGTTACCGCAAATCAAGGACGGCACACTTTCTGTACTTGACAAGGTTTGGAACACAGAGCTTGCCAAAGCCGCTTATGCTAAAACAAAAAATTATAAAAATTCAAACGAAATAAAAGCAATAATAAATAGTTATGACGGCAACAAAGAGTTTGAAAAGAGATTAGAAATTCCTCTTTCACAAAAAAATTGTTCTGTTTCACCCGATATTGTAAATACACTTTTCGGCAAAAGATTATCTCTCACGCAATCACGTCTTGAAAAATACGTTATGTGTGGATTTGACTACTATTGTTCATATGTATTAGGACTTCGTGAGAGCAAAAAAGCAGTATTTCAGTTGAACGATATAGGCACGTTCATTCACTACATTCTTGAAATGTTTATGAAGGATATTACCGTTGACGGCAAGTTGAATTTGACATTGACGGACGATGAAATTGATGAAATTTTGCAAAAGAATGTGCGAAATTATCTTTTCGAGCTTCTCGGTGAAGATTATGCTATATCCAACCGAACAAAGCATCTCTTTATTCGTCTTAACAAGCTCTCGTTTATGATTGCTAAAAATCTTATAAATGAATTTAAGGTAAGTGACTTCTATCCCGCATATTTTGAACTTAAGGTTGGAATGGGCGATGACGGAATAAGCGCGCTTGAATTTGAATTAAAAGATGGAAGTATTGTTACACTTCGTGGTATTGCTGACAGAGTTGATACATATAAAAAAGACGGAAACGTTTATATTCGTGTTGTTGACTATAAAACAGGTAGCAAGGAGTTTTCATTTGACGACCTTAAAGAAGGTCTTAACACACAGCTTCTTATTTATCTTTTCTCTATTTGCAAAGCACAAAATCTTGAGAAGAAAGTCGAATTTGGATGTGACGACTCGGGTGAACTTTTGCCTGCAGGTATTCAATACCTTTCATCAAATGCGCCCACTATATCCGTTGATAAATTCTGCGATGGCGACAATATCGAGGAACTGATTCAAAATGAATTTGTGAGAAGCGGACTTATCATCAATGATCCCGAAATTATACAAGCTATGAATCACAATCTCGACCCTAAAATCGTGTCTAAATTCAAGGCAAACGATGATGGAGTTATGGTTGGAAAATCCCTTGTCGGAAACGAGGGATTTGAAGAAATTTACGATATGCTCTCTGAAACTATAGTTCGAGTTGCAGAGAGTATGAAGGACGGCAAAGCTAATGCAATTCCACTTCGCAAAGGTGAGCAAGCTCCATGCCGCTATTGCAAGATGAAGGCAATTTGCCGTGCATCCGTATGTAAAAGCAAAATTTAAGGAGGTGGAAATATGGGTACTAATTGGACAAAAAAACAAAGTCAAGCCATCGAAACTCGAGGCAAAACTCTGCTCATTTCCGCCGCCGCCGGCTCAGGTAAAACTGCCACCCTTACAGAACGAATAGTTCAAAAATTAATGGACGAAAACAATCCTGCAAGCATTTCAAAAATGCTTATAGTAACATTTACCCGTCTTTCTGCTGCAGACCTTAAACGAAAAATTTCTGCTGCAATTTCAAAAAAATTAATCGAAAATCCAACAAGTCAACACCTTTCAAAGCAGCTTGTTTTACTTGAAAGCGCACACATCTGCACCATTGACTCGTTCTATTTAGATATTGTTCGCTCTAACTTTGGGCGACTCTCACTCCCCTCAAATTTCCGTCTTGCAGACGAGGGGGAGATGGCTCTTCTTCGCAAAGAAGTGATGGATGATATTATTGAAAAGCATTATGATAAAAATGCCGATACTGATGACGGATTTCTCTCTTTCGTTGAGAATTTCACATCTGCAAAACAGAGCGACACCCTTTCGGATATTTTCTTGGCGCTTGAAAACAAGCTTTGTTCAAAAACCGAGGGTGCTGGCGCAATTTTATCTTTTTCAAATGACTTGGTAGAGGAAAGCAGCTATGATTTTTTCGAATCAAGACAGGGCAAGATAATATATGAATATCTTTTAAACGGTGTCGAAAGCTATCACAAAGCAATTTCACGTTGCTGTGATATTATTGCATCAAGTGAGCCGGCATCAAAGGCTTATCTTGCTTCATTCACCTATGAAAAAGAGTTTTTAGCAAGCCTGCTTGAAATTCTAAAAAACAAAAATTACACATCTGCTCGCGATTTTTCATTAACGTTTAACAAGCAAAGACTCGGCACACTCAAAAAAGAATTCCAAACTGATGAAATTATTTCTTGCAAGGCGCTTCGCGACGAGGAATGCTCGTTTATCAAGTCAATAAACGAAAAATATTTTTCATTTGAGGCAGAGCAGATAAAAGAAACAATGCTCAAGACTGCCGAAATCTTGCGCTCACTTCATTCAGTTCTTACCGAATTTGAAGAAGCGGCTCTTGCAGAAAAAATCAAGCGCAAGGCATTCGATTTCGACGACATAAGAAGATTTGCATATAAATTGCTCACCGACGAAAACGGAAATCCAAGCGATATTGCGCTTTCATATCGTGAGCAATTCGACGAGATTTACATCGACGAATATCAAGACGTTGACGCAATGCAGGACCGCATTTTTACTTTGATTTCAAAGCCGAACAATCGCTTCATGGTAGGTGACATAAAACAAAGTATCTATAGCTTCCGCGGAGCTGACACGGATGTTTTCGCAGGTTACAAAAAGAAATTCCCATCTCTTGAGGACGCGGCAACTTCGGATAGTGCATTGATATTTATGTCAAACAACTTCCGTTGCGATGAAAACGTAATAAAATTTACAAACAAAATTTTCTCATTCCTCTTTGGATATTGTGGAAAAAGCATTGAATATACTCCCGACGATGATTTGATATTCTCAAAGGTTGAAGAAGGGCGTGTGCTTTCTTCCCCCTTGGTAAACGTTACCGTTGTTACCGCTGACGAATCTGCTAAAGAGGATGAAAGCGAAGATGATGAAGAAAAGAGCGACATAAATCCCGAAGCGATGTGGATTGCAAATGAAATCCAACGTCTTATCAAATATGAATATAAGGCGGACGGCACAAAGATTGAGCCACGCGATATTGCCGTGCTTATGCGTGCAACTACTCCCGCGGGTGATATTTCACGTGCGCTTGAAATTTTGAATATTCCCTGCTCGGACAACTCAAAATATGACCTTTTTGAAACTCCCGACGTTCTTTTAATACTTTCACTGCTTTCAAGCATTGATAATCCACACAAGGATATTCCGCTTGCGGCAACTCTCTATTCGCCCATCTTTGCATATAATATGGACGAGCTTATTGAGATAAGAACAAAAGCAGAACCTAAAATGTCACTTTTCGAAGCATTGAGAGATTATAGTGGAGAAAATGAAAACATAATCAATAAAAATAATTATTTTATTGAGAAACTTACTCAATTTCGTTCCCTTTCAACCTCTCTCCCCATTGACAAGCTTTTAAATCACATTTACCGTGACCTTTCTGTTATGTCTTTGGATGGAGTAAATGATCAAAATCTCACTCGTCTTTATGAAATGGCAAGACGATTTGAAGCGGGCTCATTCAAGGGGCTTAACAACTTTATTTCATACATAAATGAGTTGATTGAAAACAAAAAAGTGCCCTCTCTTACTTACGAGGATGCAGAGAATAATTCGGTACAAATGATTACCGCGCACAAATCAAAGGGACTTGAATTCCCCGTTTGCTTTATTTGTAACACGCAAAGCGCATTCAGTACCGAGGATACCAAACCTAATCTTCTCTATCATTCACGTGCGGGAATTGGCTTGAAGTTGGCTTATGAGGGCGGTATGGCACGTCTTAACACTCCTATACGAGAGGCGGTTGCACTTGAAATTGCAAACGCGCAAATTGAAGAGGAAATGCGAATTCTTTACGTTGCTTTAACACGTGCAAGAGAGCGACTTTATATCACCGCGCACACTCGTTCTCGTTTTGAAAAGCTTGACGAAAATTCATCTTTAGCTCATGATTTCGCAAGTGATTTCAAGCTCAAAAAATGCAAAAATTGGCTCTCTATGATACTTTCTGCAATATATCCGCTTAAGAATGGAGATAGCTATACATTCACTGCGCTCGAAAAAGATAGTATTTCTTTAAACTCAATTGGCAACACTACGGACGGCGAAGATATGGCTTTTGACGGAGTTATTACTGACGAGCAGATTGCTATGATTAAAGAGAGATTGGATTTCAAATATCATCATTCTCATTTGAACAAGCTCCCTGCAAAGCTCTCGGTTTCAAAATTGACGCCAACCGTACTTGATGATATGGACGACGATGCGGCAACACTTGAATCCTTTGACGAGGCAAAAATCCTTGAAATTGAGGAGTTTTTCGAGAGCAAATCAAAGACAACAAGTGCCGATAGAGGTACTGCAACTCACTTGTTCTTGCAGTTCTGCGATTTTGAAAATGCCGAGAAAAACGGAGCAAAAGCAGAGCTTTCACGCCTTGTTGAAAAGAGATTTATTGCGCCTCAGGTCGCGGAGTTGATAAACTTGAAGCAGATTGAAAAGTTCTTCGAAAGCGATTTTTATTCAGTACTTAAAAATGCAACAAAAACATATCGCGAGCAGAGATTTAATATCTTGCTCCCCGCTTCACATTTCACACAGGATGAAGAGTTTAAAGCAGAGATTGCGCAAGAGGAAATTCTTGTTCAAGGTGTTATCGACTTGTTCTTCGAGGACAAAGACGGCAATATAATACTTTGCGATTATAAGACCGATTATCTCACTCCCGACGAATTAAATAATGAGGTGCTTGTCATCAAAAAGATGAAGGAGCGACACGGACGTCAGCTTGAATACTATGCGATGGCTATAGAGCGTTTTCTTGGTAAAGCACCTGACAGTATTCTTATCTACTCTCTCCCCTACGGCGAGGCAGTGGAGATACCTATATAACAAAAAGCACGGCATTGCCGTGCTTTTTTGATTTATTTAATATCAACAATTCCTCGTCTTGCTCTCATCTGAGCTTTCATACGAAGCTCGGTATTGAGAATCTTCTTACGAAGTCTAATTGACTTAGGTGTTACCTCGATAAGCTCGTCGTCGTTGATGTACTCGATTGCTTCCTCAAGGCTAAAGATCTGAGGAGGTGTCAAAAGGAGCTTTTCATCAGCGCCCGTTGAACGAATAGCTGTGAGGTGCTTTTCTTTACAGGGGTTAACTGCGATATCGTCATTCTTGGGATTTTCACCGATAATCATACCCTCATAAACCTTGGTCTGAGGTCCAACGAAAAGGCGTCCTCTTTCCTGAGTATTATAAAGACCGTATCTTGTTGTTTCACCGTTTTCGCTTGCTATAAGGCAACCTGTAAATCTCATTGTTACCTCACCCTTATAAGGCTGATATCCGTCAAAAAGTGTATTGATAAGACCTTCGCCTCTTGTATCTGTCAAAAATTCGGAACGATAACCGAAAAGGCAACGAGAAGGAATTGAATATTCAACTCTCATTCTGCTTCCAAGGGGTACCATCTCGATAAGGTCGCCCTTACGTCTGCCGAGCTTTTCAATTACCGAGCCAACGTAATCACAGGGCACGTCAAGAGTTACTCTTTCCATAGGCTCACACTTAACGCCGTCTATCTCTTTATAAAGAACTCTGGGGTTAGAGCACATAAGCTCAAAGCCCTCACGTCTCATGTTTTCAATAAGAATTGAAAGGTGCATTTCACCTCTGCCCGCAACCTTAAAGGAGTCAGTTGTATCACCGTCGCTTACACGGAGAGATACGTCCTTCAATAACTCACGATAAAGTCTATCACGAATCTGACGAGATGTTACGAATTTACCTTCTTGACCTGCAAGGGGGCTATCGTTAACAGCAAATGTCATTTCCATTGTGGGCTCGCTCACCTTTACAAATTCAAGAGGCTCAATGCAAGTTGTGGATGTGATTGTATCACCGATAGTGATATTCTCTGCTCCACTAAAGCAAACGATGTCACCAATCTTTGCTTTCTCAACCTGTACTCTGCCAAGACCGTTTATCTGATAAAGAGAAACAATCTTCGCACGCTTGGGTGCTGCTTTGGAGTGGAAGTTTGAAATCATAACCTCCTGTCCCTGCTTAACTGTACCACGTTCTACTCTACCGATACCGATACGTCCTACAAAATCATTATAGTCGATTGAAGAAATAAGCAACTGAAGGTCGCCTTCTTCATCACCCTCGGGCGCGGGAATATATTCAAGAATTTTATTGAAAAGTGGCTTTAAGTCAGTGCCGGGAACATCCATATCCTCACTTGCAGTACCTGCTCTACCTGAACAGAAAAGCATGGGACTATCAAGCTGTTCATCATTTGCACCAAGGTCGATGAGAAGCTCAAGAACTTCGTCGATAACTTCGCTAATACGTGCGTCGGGCTTGTCTATTTTATTTACAACTACAATTACTCTATGGTTAAGTTCAAGTGCTCTCTGCAAAACGAAACGAGTCTGGGGCATAGGACCCTCTGCCGCGTCAACAAGCAAGATTACACCATTTACCATTTTAAGAATACGCTCAACCTCGCCACCGAAGTCCGCGTGCCCAGGAGTATCTATAATGTTGATTTTAACGTCGTTATACATAACGGCTGTATTCTTCGCAAGAATTGTAATACCTCTTTCACGTTCAAGGTCGTTAGAGTCCATTACTCTTTCTTCAGTTGCCTGATTTTCACGATAGATACCACCCTGCTTTAAAAGCTGGTCAACAAGTGTTGTTTTACCATGGTCAACGTGCCCAATTATAGCTATATTTCTTAAATCTTCTCTTACCACTTTGTGCCTCCGTATTTATTAATTAGATTAACAATATATTATAACATTTTTTTGCGCAATAATATATAGATATTTTCACGGAATTTTTGATTATTTTTGATGTTTTTTTGTATTATTTGTCAAAATATCTGTTTGACATATCTTTAAAAATATGATATAATAAGTTATATTTGATACTTTTTGAAAGGATTTTATATGAGATCTTACATAAAAGCATTGGTATTTGACCTTGACGGCACGCTTGCCGATACTATTCCCGCAATAACCGAGGCTGTTAACATGACGCTTTCTTATCTTGGGTTTCCTACTCATACAAAAGAAGAGGTCAAAAGCTTTATCGGTAAAGGTCCACGTCACTTGATTAAGAAATCATTACCCCAAGATTTGGTGGACAGCGACCCTTCAATCATAGATACCGCACTTGCGCTCTACGATAAAATGTATGCTAAAACATATCTTGATACTGACGAATTATACGATGGCATGGAAGAAGCAATTTTAGAGCTTTCAAAATATTATAAAATTGCCGTGCTTTCAAACAAGCAGGACGAATACGTTAAAAAGCTTATAAAACAACTTTTACCCGAGGGTATTTGTGAAATAGCTCGTGGTACTATTCAAGGTATACCCGCCAAGCCCGATCCAACCACTGCTCTTGAAATCGCTAAAGAGCTTGGTGTTCCACCTTATGAGTGCATCCTTATTGGTGACAGTGATATTGATATCAAAACTGCCAAAAATGCAGAATTCGAAATTCTCTCGGTTTCTTGGGGTTATGCTTCTAAATCAAAGCTTATTAATAACGGTGCAATTGAGATTGTTAACAATCCAAATGAGCTTGTTGAATATTTTAAATAAAGGAGATTTTTATGGAACTTAATTCAAAACGCACTTCTTTTCTAAAAGCTATGTTCATTGCTGCTGCAATAACAGCATTCGGCTTACTTCTTTGGAAATTTGACTTTGAAATTCTATTTTTTATTAAAGACCATATTCGCAATTCATTTCTGGACGTTATCGTACCATTTTACACTAATCTTGGAGATGACGGAATTATTTGGATCGTAGTAGGTCTTATTATGCTGATTCCTAAAAAAACACGCAAATGTGGTATTATGGTGCTTGCAGCACTTCTTGTAATGCTTGTTGTTAACAACATCATTCTCAAGAACCTCATTGCAAGACCTCGTCCTTGCGCGACTTATCCTGAGCTTGTTGAGCTTGTTCATATACCCACGTCTTATTCTTTCCCCTCAGGTCATACGGTTTCAGCTATGGCGGTTGCGTTCACAATATTTTCACAACACAAAAAGCTTGGTATCGTTGCTCTTATTATGGCATTTTTGATGGGACTTTCCCGCCTTTACGTTGGCGTTCATTTTCCGACCGACGTTTACGGTGGCATCATTGTTGGCGCGCTTATAGCACTCAGCGTTTGGTATGCCGAAAAGAAGCTTTCTCCCATCATTGAAAAAAAGATTTCACAAATACGTAACAAATAATACATAAAAAATCCTGACCAACGGTCAGGATTTTTCTTTTAGAATAATTGTTCGAGTATTTTGTTTACCACTTCATCAATGTCGCCGTTGTTCTCAACAACATAGTCGCATATTTCCTCATTTCGTCTTTCGTCGTCGATTGAAATGATTCGGTTTACTTTATCTTCGTTCGTACTGTTTTTTTCAAGAATGGATTTCAAAAGCTCACGTTTATCGCGTTTAATATATACCGTTACAACGTCTTTATAGTGAGTTTTAAGTGACATCGCACCGCAGATATCCATAATCGTAAGAACAGTCTTTCCCTCTCCAATAAGTACATCTACATCGCTCTTTTTTGATCCGAAGCCGTGACCTGCATACATAGTAGATTGGAATAATTCATTATTTTCAACCATTTTGAAAAATTCATTTTTGTCAACATAGCTATACCAATCATTTTCGACCTTCGAGGTTGGGTCGCTTGTTGTATAACTAAGAAGCTTTTCAAATCTTGGTTCTTTTTCAAGCAAGGACTTTGCAATTTCACTC
This sequence comes from Eubacteriales bacterium, assembly GCA_045612715.1. Lineage (GTDB taxonomy): Bacteria > Bacillota > Clostridia > Oscillospirales > CAG-272 > RGIG4608. Next base: position 36,882 of record JAZKZP010000093.1, on the reverse strand, counting down.
TTTCCTGAACCAGATGGAGCAACCAAAGCTACGATTGAGGGATTCTTCAAATCGTCCTTAACGGTAGAATAACTTGTACTGATAACCTCAACGAGTTTTAAGAATTCATCGTAGTTATTAACCGCCAACATTCCCGTAGCGCTCTGATTCCAAGGACGGCGCATCAAAATTGGATATGCCGCATTGGATTTGATAACGTTATGCATACCGTCATCAAAAAGAATATCTACGTTGAGCTTCTCTTTTCTTGTGCCCATATAAATATTTTCAGGAGGAATCTCGGGAAATTCACGCATAATCATCTCGGCGCGAATGCTCATAAACTGAGGATAAACCGAAGTACAAACAAACACCTCAGTCATTTGAGAGAGCTTTTTAACGAACTCCTTTGCGCCCTGAATTACGGGTTGAGTTCTAAAAAACTCCTCGGTAAAAAATTCAAATATTACGTCCGCACGAGTACCGAGCTTGCCCCAACGGTCAACCTCGTAAATAGTAAGCGGTGGATCAAAATTATATTTTTCATTAGCCAATTTTATGGCATAAGGTACGCATTCAAGCAAAACGTCATCAACGTCAAGCGCTGTTGTCATTCTAAATCTTCTGCCCATTTTTAGCACCCCCTTCATATTTTCTATAATTATTATATCACAAAAAACGGGAAAATACAAGGTATTTTCCCGTTAATTTGTTATTCAATGTTCAAGGATTCAAGCTTGCCTGCACCAGCGTGCTTCAAAACAAATTCGGGCACGTCCTTTGCATCAAGCATAATACTTACGTCACTCTTTTGATTTACACTGTCATAATAGAACAGCGTACTGTTTATATCAAAATGTGCCATATTGGTTGAGCCGTCGGGCTTGCAGGAGCAAGTAATCTTCTCCGTTCTGCTTGTAACAATTTTGGCAGTTACAGATCCCGATGATTCAAAAATATCACCGAATGATTTTGCATAGCTTGAATTCAAAATGAACGGCTTGCTTGATGATTTGAAGTAGTTTGCTTCACTGAAAATATAGGAGCTCTTTCTCAAATCGTGGCAGTTTCCACATCCGTCAAAATAGTTATTATATGAGTGAATATTAACGTTTCTACCCAAGGGAATTCTTGATTCAACTTTATAGAAATAGTTGTGATGCATTGTCATATTCATACATCCCTGTGAATCGGAGCTTCCGAAAAGCATTGTTTTCTTGGGATGATTGAAATAGTTATATGCGAGTGTGAGATTTGAAACGTTATTAAAGTCAACTGTTCCATCTCCCGCGTATTTATCACGTTCGCCTGAAATATCCCACGCATTATATCCACGATTGAATGTGCAGTTATGTACCCAATATCTACTGTGATTTGCAAGATCCGCTCTATCACCACCAAGGAAGTTGAGGGCGTCCTCGGGGTAGTCTGTAAAGGTCAAGTTCTTAATTTCAATGCTGCTGCTTTCTTCAAATCCGATACCGAATTGGAAGATTTCTGCGTCAGGACCAACACCCTCGATAGTAATATTCTTTGAACCCTTAACCTCAAGCATATTGTAATAGGAGTCGTCATCAAAAACGCTTGCTCCCTTAAGAGAGGGGAAATCACTTCCCTTGTAGCTTGTTGTACTTGAGCCGCTATTCGTAAGTCTTACCTCTGTAAGTCCTTCGGGAGTCGTTCTATAGTTATATGTCTTAGCTCCACCGCCGTTGCCCTTCATCTTAACGATGAGGTTAGCAAGGTTTTCTCCGTATTCATTTGAAAACGTATTTTCAAAGAAATCGTCGGTTGCGTTTGAACCGTCGGAAAGTCTAGGCTCAACATTTTTATAATTCCATTGGTTAGTTGTAATCTTACCAATTATACGAACGAGCATAGGTGTGCTTGATTTGTATTGTGCCTGAAGGATGTTTACAAGACCTGTATAGATTTCGCCGTTGATTTCGCAAGTAACAGTATTCTTGTTTTCGTTGGTAACGTAAATAATCTTTGTTCCATCTTTAACAGTTCCGTCATTGTTGTATGCGCCAACCCCTTCAGTTGCACCGAAATGAGCGTAACCGCTTCTATCTTGGGCAGAAACAGAGAGGTTTTCGGCAACATTAGAGCCAAGTCCAAGTGCTTTTACCTCAACTGTATATACACCGGCACTAATACCAAGAATATATGCGGTAATAATACCGTCCTTCTCCAACATCAAATTGCTATCAAGTTTAATATACTCATCGTCAGTTGTTTTTTTATAATAGACCTCATATTCGTCACTGTATGCACCATCTATTGTAACAACAATTTGTTCATTAATAGCCTTGATATCTTTCACAAACTGTACTATATCAGGATCAATATTTTCGCCACCACTATTGCTTGTGGTACTTGATGTGGTTGTTGATGTGGTTGTTGATTTTTTAGTTGTCGATGATGTTGTAGCTGGGATGTCAAAGCAAGATGCCAATGACAAAAGCATTGACAAAACGAGAATTAATAAAACAGTTTTCTTCATATTAGTTCACCTTTCCAACAATATTTTCTTCTTTATAGTTATAGACGAAAGTAGGACATTCGCCACCCATTTGTAAAGTGTATATTACTTCGCCATTTTCAACTCGCGCCTCGTGAACAAAGCCAAAATGAAGTTCCCCACGGTGACGAAAACGAACGAAATCTCTCGGCTTGTACTTGGCTTCTTCAGGCCAAGCTGACTTTTTAGGCTTCTTTTTGAATATATCTAAAAACATAAAATCACCTCTTTAAAATATCATAACATATTTTTATTAAAATAGCAAGAAAAATTTGTTTTTGACAAAAATCTATTGATTATTTGCATAAAATAGTGTATAATAAGGCATCATACACGGGCTCGTAATGGTTTCGACGGGGATTTTGAGGTATGATAAGCGTGGCGGGCTGAGTAATCCCGATAACTGCTCAATTTTAAAATTAAACGACAACAATTACGTTGCAATGGCTGCTTAATTGATGCGCCCTTCGGGCGCTTCAATTAGCAGTGCTGTGACCTGCGGGTCACCCGTTCCTCCGCAGAGGACCACGACTGCGGACTGAGCGTCATCGTAGTGGTGAACTTGCATCGGTGGTCGCACCTGAACCGATCAAGCAGAAAGGTGCTACGGACTGTGTGTTGCCTGTCAGTTGGCGACGCATAGTGGGAAATAATAAAAACTGACTGCCCACGGAGAAGGTCATATCAAGAGATTTTCGGACAGGGGTTCGATTCCCCTCGGGTCCACCATTCAATCTCTCGTAGCGAGGGAAATTACAAAGAACACCGACTTAGTCAAGCTTTACTGGCTATGTCGGTGTTCTGTTTGTTTTGGCTAGGAAAACCATAAATTGATGAATTTGAACCTTCTTGCTATATAAAGAGTCGGCAAAACGGCTATATGACCGTTTTGTCAAGGAAAGACTAAATTCCATCTATTTTTCAATGAATTTAACTGTTCTACCCATATAAAGAGTCGGTAAAATCGCCATATGCCCCTTTTGTTGAGGATTTCCTAGTACATAACGGTTATTGAAATTTGCTTCACATCTTCTACCCCTATCAAGAGTCGATAAAAGCATCGCATGACCGCTTTGGGCTAGGAAATCCTAGCCTTGCCCTTTTTTGCATTAAAAATACTCTAAGGTAAAACAAAATAATAGAGACTAAACAAGCGGTAGCCAAAGGCACCGCTTGTTTAGTTTTAATAATAAAAAAGAACAGACTCCATGTAAAGCCTGTTCTTAGATATTGCCCTTATTATAATTAAATTAAGTTAATTAGCGTATTTGCTAAATCAACTATTCTGTAGAGCATAGACTAAGTCTATGTCATTTTTAATGAGCCAAGCAGTCAATTCTTTAAGTTCCACATTTTCTTCGGCTTGACGATATGTTTCATACAAACCTATTTCCTTAAGATAATCAAAGAATCCCTTACGATAAGGATAAGACTTAGCAAGTTCATACTGCTCTTCAGTAAGAAGAGAGTAAAACTCTTGCCATATTTGGCTTTTCATATAATAACTACAAGGCGCCAATATAATATTACGACTTTCGTAATTATCACTCGAACGAGTTACAAATATATGGTGTCTTTTGTCATAGTAAGTATGTGTACCTTCGGGCACACGGTTAATGATATTAAAGCAATTAATTGTGTTCATACTTATTCTCCTTTAAAATAAAAATATTTTTACTATAATTTGAATAATATTGTTTAAGTCAACAATTAACTGTTTAATTTGATACTGTTTACAGTTATGATACTATTAATGGGGCAACATCCACGTTAATTGTAACATAATTGTCTTGTTTTTTCAATAGTCCAAACATATTTTCTTTTAAACTTGGGTAAATCTAATACTAGTAATAAATCGGGAGGCATTATGAATAACGAGATATTCGAAAAAATTCAAAATCTATGTTTTCAAAATAACATAGATATGTTGGATTTGAATAAAATACAAATAACCGCAATAAAATATAAACTCTATGATATTGTAGCATATTTAAATTCTCACTCTACAGATTATCTAAAACAAGCAAAAAAGCAATACCCCAAGCATTAACGCTTGGGGTATATAAATTATACATTAGGGCTATTTAAGAACGAGTCTCTAACATTTTTAAATACATTTTTATAATCGCTGATTCTGTAATCTATTAACTTCTCGATATTGACAATATCAGAGTACATATCAACATCGGTATCTTTAATTTCAGTTACACGCAAAACCTCACTAAATAACCAATCATTATCTCTCAATTCCTTAAGTGTCTTGTCACTCTTACTGATATTATCTAACTTAGGTAAAACCGCTTTATTGCCTAGGCTTTCCATAAGCATAGGATCTATTGTAACAGCATTAGCAAAACGTGCTTGTGGATAAATATGGTCTATTTCATACGTAGCAGTTGCTCCAACACCATCAAAGGATGGGCGCATCTTTTTAAGACAATAATAATGATAAATTATACCCTTATCAACTTTTGAATTTTGACCAGTAGCAAACTTATCAATTATATCTTCCCACTCCTCAAAAGATACAGGTTTGAATCTCTCATTAATTGAAATAAGATCTCTTGCAAGGCGAGAGTCAGCAGATCCAGCCCACAAACGACTACTATATTCAAATAACAAGCGATCGCATAGTATAACTGCACATTTTTGGAATTCTTTCAATTTAATAGGACTTCCTTTTGTAGGTTCTCCAAGCTCAATCCATTTTTTATATATTAATGTAGCAAATTCCAATGATACAGAGTTACCCATCAGAGACATTATTGATTGTTTCCAAGACATCAAATACTTGAAATAATCGCAATCATATAACATATCCATTGCAATATTAAATTTTTTGATAAACGTTTCTACATCTTTATTCCAATCAATTTTAGACTTCTTATCATTTTCCAAATCTTTTACGGAATTGCTATTAATGCCGCCCACGTATACAGCACTAAGCAATTTAAATCCAAGTGTAAGCTTTTTAGTAAATAGAGATTGAGTGGTCTTGGGATCCATTAAGTCAATCTTAGAAAACACCAAATTAGACTTATCAATTCTCGAAAGCAACGTAGCACACACATCCCATCTTACTACATTTGAAGGGACACTTATTTGCAAAAACTTATATAAATCTTCCGCTGATGAACGAACTTCATCTGTAGGGCTCTGTATTTCCATATTCCAAAAAGGTCTAGCAGATAACAACTCTTCAGCAGTTAGAGGAGCTCCACCTCCATTTACTAAAGAAAAGATGTTTTGAGCATCTAAAGGTGAGGCATCTATCAATCTTATCAATCCAATACGTGCATTAATTATGATTTCATCAGTTTTTCTTATTGTTTCAAAGCATTTTTCAAAATAATCCCAATGTGAAGTTAAATAGTTATCAAGTTTTTGCGAATCCTGAGCACTTAATCTATGACGCTTAGTTAAATATGCAAAAAATTGATCTTTTTCAATCTCATCATTATCAATACGACTCTTAATAAATTTTTTAAGCTTAGTATGATTAATAATATGCTCTCCATTAGCAGAAGAGTACATTGAATATTCCAAATCGTCTATAGGAATAATCTTATTAAATTTAAAGATACCTGCAAACTTATTAGTTTGACTATAGCGTCCATGTACCAACAAGATCAAATCCAACAAAGCGTGCATATTTTCACTTTGCAATTCAGCATCGAAACTCTTACCAGCTTCATCATCGACATCAACATCATTTTCTTCGCTTTCGCTAATTTCTTCGGTTGATTTATTAAATTCTGATTGCAAATATTCGCTTATTTTTTCGGAGAAGCGATCTTTAACTTCTTCTTCAAGCATATTACCTTTAATACCAATGAACTTAGTAGCCCATTTATATACCTCGACAGGATCATCATACATCTTGATTAATGCATTACGTCTTTGACGCCCATCAAGCAAAAATTTTTTTGTACCCGTTTCATTTACAATAACCACTCCTATAGGATAGCCTTTAAAAACGCTTATGCACAATTTGAAGTTGTCATCGTCTTTCCAAGTAGCCTTTCTCTGAAAACGAGGAAGGTCTATCTTGTTATTAATAAAGTAACTTGTTGTATTTTCAGATATTCCAAAAGCCATAACTTCCCTCTCTTTTTAATATATAATGTTTTGAGTAATTGGTAAAAAATCATATTCTGTGGATTTATTGATAATTGAAATTACGTACTTGATATTTGTTTTGCGTCTAATATAAGTACTTTTTGAAAGATCATATAAGAATGCTTCCATATCAAAAGATTTCTTAGAAGCTTCGGATAATAATTGACTAATAAGTTTATTTCTTAATAACAATCTAAGTAGTAATTTGTCAGTTGTTTTTACATCTAATTCATCATATGCACAACCTAAAGGAGACAGATAAAAAACGTCATTGATTTTAAACGCTAATCCTATGGACGAAGCCATCTTTATATGATTTTCTCCATATTTTCTATATGCACCATCTTTACGCTGAATTTTATCACCTAACAATAACTTACCAGTATCCAAGTAGTTCAATCCTCTATTCGAATCGCATTTAATCATTGAACAAAGGTTGGTAGTAGCATCATCAAAATCACTAAACTGAAATACATCTGCAGCATTAATGGGCTCTCTTTTCAATGAAACAATGTACTCAACAATAGCTTCTACAGGTATACTCACGATATTTTGAATGTATTGCGTGGTTTCTAGTTGAAGATCACAACTATATCCCGCAATCATCATTGTCTGGAGTCTCTTATCCTCACGATACATAAAGAAATCTTCTATTTGCTTTTTAATAATATCATCCATTTGATTTGTCTCCTTGCACATCAAAATCGTCATATCTCAAATCAAAATATTTACTTGCAATATGCGGATACTTTGATTCAAAGTTAATCATAGCTGACATAGACGAACATAATGTGTTTTGTGTTTTATGTAAAGCTTGATTTGCTTCACAAAACTGTCTAAAACTCATTTTTTTAAAAATATTAGGTTGATTTCCCCATCTTGCAAGAGCTACATACATTCCTCGGTATTCAGATTCTTTCCACGGTGAATAATTCTTGTTTTGATATCGCATTATATATGGCAAACATTTATATTGCATCAATAATTCCAACCGCTTAAACGCATTTTCGATATCTTTTTCGTCTGTACTTTCAAATCCAACAAGAACATAAAATTTAACACTCGTTGAACGAGTATATTTGCGAATTCGTTTTAACTGTTCGTGTATCAAATCATAATCCGATACATTGTCAAACGCAAATGTATAATCGCCATCATATTTAGCAGAAAAAAGCATTTCACATTTTTCATTAGTTAAAATTCTTTCATCTAATCCTTGTTTGAATTTAAAAGGCTTACCAGTATCTATAGCTTCTTGAAGCATTTCTTTCCACTTAGGACATCCCAAAAAATTATCGTCAAGAAAGCATATCTTAGGTCTTGTTTCATCATAAAATTCTTCCAAAGGACTATGTTTGAATACATGACTATATTTCTGATTGACACAGAATTTACATTTCCTAAAACATCCTCTGGTCAAAAATCCTATACTGTAATCTGTATATTCCTTAAATTGAGACCTAAAGTACCTTTCATTAAAGGATTCTCCTCTAGCTACTCTTGCTTTAGCAACTTCATTTTCAATCCATTCATCATAAAGATGATAATCAGGCATATGATGTTCTATCTCATCTGGTAGATTAGGAGCCTTATCAAAATAAAAACCTGTACCACCTATATGCACTTTTTCTGTCTCCTGCAACCATTCTGGAACAGGTGTATCTGTGAACACTTTGGAGATAAATATATGATCATAAGAATCATCCCAATTGTAATCTTGAAGCAAGTGCACTTCCGCACCCCTATCTTTCCAATATCCAGATATTTTTTCGCATGCCAAATTAGGAAATCTATGCTTATTTCTTCCCAAAATATCAGCGTCAATTATACCAATTTTCATATACTTCTCCACTACTAAATATAAAAATTTGTTTTTTATAAAGTATATCATATAGATGAGCAAAAGTCAACTCTTTTGAGTTAAACTTTTGGATCAAAAAAAGGTACAATATATTTGTATTGTGATATTCATATGAAAGGTGGTGAGATAGTTGACAATTGGGGAAGCAACTAAAAAAAGGATAGAAGAATTGTGTAATGAGCGCAAAATTACTATAAATAAACTCGCCACTATGAGCGGAATAACGCAATCCACATTAAACAATATTGTTAGCGGCAGAAATCATAGTGTAACTATCTCAACTATTAAAAAGATTTGCGACGGCTTGAATATATCTGTATTAGAGTTTTTTCAATCTAATTTGTTTGATAATCTGGAGCAAGAAATAAAATAACTACAATAATATCATCAAAGACAGGATTCTCTGTCTTTTTTGTTTCTCCTTTCTTGGCTCTTAAATCAAAAAGACAACAAATAATTAAAAACAATAAAGGAGTACGCATATGGCAACAAAAATAGAACGTAGATACTTATCGGTCAAGGAAATACAAAAAGAGTACCTGCCCTTAAGTGTCAAAAAAATACGTGAATTTCTAAAAAAGAACACAACTGTCACAACCATCGGTGGAAGAATGTATGTACTGAGAGACGATTTTGAAGTCGCAATCAATAAGTATAGCTGTGCGAATGATGTCAACGAATAATATGAATGTCTTTTCAGCTTGCTTTTTGAACAACAAAAAATTAAAATTCACACTTATACGTTATAAAAATAATCGGTAATAGCACTGTGGCTATTACCGATTATTTTTGTTTCATATAAACTAATCCTCTACAAAATCACAAATCTCATCTATATTGCAAGATAGTACCTTACATATTTTCATAAGTACTTCCATGCTAACTATTTGATCTTTTCCTAGTTTGGCGAGAGTAACTGTAGATATACCCGTTTTTTCTCTTAAATCAGTTTTGGACATTTCCAAATCAATCAATCTTTTCCACAGCTTTTTATATGTAATTCTCATATACTATCCCCTTCTCCTTCTTCAGAGTTTATATTGGCATATTTTTCATTAAACCCCTCAAATATTGTAGAAACTCCACTTTCTTTTATCCAAGGAAAAGCTTCGCTAAACTGGTCTAAGCAGCGCTTAGCTAGAGGCATATTATTTTGGTAATCGTATATAAAAAACAAAATTAATAGTAGTTGCTTTTTACTATTATCTTTTTGATATTCGTGATATGTAAAAGCTTCAATTTGATCCTGAACAGGAGTCGAAAGTGTTTCAAAAGACTTGTATATATTATATGCCTTTCCGATAATATTGGCGGTACAATCACTATACAGCAATAGGAAAATTTTATTGTACTTAATAACAGCATTCTTTTTATTATACGAATCCATACATTTTAATGCATACTTGACATCCTTTTCCAAGACAAAACAGCAAATACCTTCAAGTATTTTGTTATCACTACCATATACTGCTTTACAATGCTTGTTATTAATTGCCTCACGAACTTTTACTAAATGATTTTCGTTATGATCCATACAGTACATATTGTATTCAAATTGAGCTTTAACTTTATAGCATACTGCTAATCTTTCACTAAGGACATTCTTTATTGGAATGATTGCATCTGGCAAATCTTTTTTTGCGGATATACTATTACTAATTATTTCCAACAGATTTATTGCTTCTTGGAAGTCTCCACAGTGAAAACATGTACTTGCCAAAATATATTTACATATCACATCCATAGATATAGAATAATTAGAAAGATCTGATGTTTCGCTTAATTTCATAATATCAACATTTCTTAATGGATAAAAAGCGATTGATATATCTCGTACTAAATAGTCTCGTATCTCAGGTGAAAGGGTCTGATGAGTAACACCTACTCTCGTAGTCATATGACAAAATAAATCTTCACCGTCTCCCCCGTTTATACAATCTATTAATATAGCAATACAACCTCTTCGTTTTTGTAATATTTTCGCCTGAGTTTGACCATCATCGTTAGTTTGGGTATCACACAATATAGAATAATACTTTTTAGAATGATAATCATCAATAACAACTACACTATATTCAGGTGTCTCTCTAAGAACAGCCTTTTCAAACTGTGCTATGAATTTTTTAGTAATAGCTTCATACTGTTTTTCATTAGCATTAATGATGTAAAAAACAATACCTTTGGTATTTTTCTTAGCTTTAGGCATATAGTTTCTCATAAAGATAATATATACCAATATTACAAGTGTCGGCAATGACCATAAAAACACATAAAAATAATTTATACATTTATACCACGGTGTACCACAAGTCTCTTGTATGGATGTAATGTACGGTATTTCACTAATAAGAAACAAGAAAAAAACCAGCAAAAAAGAAATATTCTTTTTCCACATATTAAGCAATTTATATAATAGTTCTGGCATATGTACCTCTCATAGAATATCTTGGAACTATTATATCATAAAACTCCTATCTTGTCAAATAATAAATTTAAATGTCGAAACAAAAAATTTATCTTTTCAAATATTATATTAAGAACATTATCCGAAATTCACCAAAATATGGATATATATATTAAAAGTAATCGGTAATAGCCACAGCGCTATTACCGATATTTTTTATTTAAGGAGTTTTTATTATGAAAGAAAAGACAATCAAAGCATTAATGATTGAACCAAACAAGCATCCCTGTGTGGTAGACCTAAACACCGATCTCGATTCTTTGCAAAAGGCGGTAGGTGGATTGATTGAGTTTGTTTGGCTCGGTGATAATGTAGAAATTTTATGTAACGAGGAAGCAAAAATCGTCGGACTCCCTCCCAATCGCAGATTACATTCACATCAGGATATTATTTGCGGTACATTTTATATAGTCAGAACCAATCCAAAAACTGGTGAACTTATCTCTCTTACCCCTGAGCAACAGGAACACTATACTTCAATGTTCTATAATCCCGACAAAATTAGTAAAGAAAGCATTGAAAACACAATATTTTTCCGCATCTTCAAGGCAGGTGATGAGGATGGTATATAAGATTAATAACCTCAATGACCTTGAAAACATTAAAGACATTGATGATGAAGCCAAAGCGGTTTTAACTTACTATACAGAAGCTATGGTACAATCTCAAGATGAAGAAAAGCTTATAGACAATGTTGGTGGTTACATACTATACTGCCCGAAAAACACTAAAGCTAAAGAGATAAAAAATTACTTAGACATCTCTTGTAGACGTTTTGAGTACCTCGAAGTAATTGCTTCACTTTGCGTTATCCATTACCTTATAGATAACGAAACCGTAATTACTCTTGTTTTATATGGGGATGATATTCCCGAAGAAATACTTATAGATATTCAAGGAGAAAAAATATGATTACAGAAAAAGACACAGTAAAATGTGAAAGCATCTTTTCCGATGACAAAGAACACAGATTATATTTCAAAAAAGTATGGAACAAAGACCTTCCATTATGTACAGTAATAACTATATCGCCTGCATTAGCAGACAATATTGTTTTAGATACTACGGTATCATTAATACAAAGCAACGTTGCTCGTCAAGAGCGCTGGGGTGGTTTTATATGCGTTAATTTATTTACTAAAATAAGCGCCAAGCTACAAATGAGGTGGTCATCAGATATGCAACTAAATTGTTATGAGAACGATCAGTTTATTCTTAAAGCCGCCCAAGAATCCGATACAATTATACTTGCTTATGGTCGCGGCGCTGAGCTTAATGTTCGTATTAGCAATAGAGCTAATCAAGTAATAGATTTGCTCGAAGACCACAAAGAAAAGTTTAGAGTAATAAGTGACGGAGAAAAGGCAGGTATACACCCACTCACACCAAGTTGCCGTCAAGGATGGATTCTTGAACCATACACACCCGAACTTGATGCATAATCACAACAAGCTCCCACAAACGTTTGTGGGAGCATACAAAAAAGAAAAGAAAGGAACAAGTTCCTATGATCCGCACGAACAACAAAGTAGCACTATATGCAAGATTCAGCAGCGATAACCAAAGAACAGAAAGCATCGATGCACAGCTGAGGGCAATGAAATTATATTGCCAACAGCATAACTTCATAATTGTTGACACTTATATTGATGAAGCAAAAAGTGCTACCACCGACCGCCGCCCTTCCTTCCAAAAGATGATTAATGATAGTGCTTCTCGTGCTTTCAATATTGTCTTGGTTCATAAGCTTGACAGATTTGCTCGTAATAGGTATGACTCCGCAGTATATAAACGCGAACTTAAGAAAAATGGTGTAACGGTCTATAGTGTTCTCGAAAACCTTGACGATTCTCCCGAAAGCATAATGATGGAAGCAGTACTAGAAGGAATGGCTGAATACTACTCTCAAAACCTCGCAAGGGAGACCATAAAAGGTCTTAAGGAGAATGCATTACAATGCAAACACACAGGCGGTATTGCTCCTCTTGGGTATGATATAGACCCCGAAACTCGTAAGCTTGTAATTAATGAGGAAGAAGCTGAAGCAGTAAAGCTTATTTTTGAGATGTATGGCAACGGATATGGCTATTCTGCCATCCTTGACCGATTGCACGAGCTCAACTATAAAACAAAGATAGGAAATGATTTTCAAAAGAATAGCTTATACGGAATACTCTCCAACCCCAAATATCAAGGATTGTATTGCTATAACAGATGTTCAGCTAAAACAAGTGAGGGCAAACGCAATAACCATCTGTACAAAGACGAGGAAGATATCATCTTCATTGAAGGCGGTTGTCCCCAGATAGTGTCAAAAGAGCTCTACGCAAATGTTCAAGAGCGCATTACTGAGCATAGGCATACTGGTGGCAGAGAGAATGCTAAACAGAGCTATCTTTTGTCGGGGAAAGTTTTCTGCAAGGAATGTGGCAAGGCTATGAATGGTAACTCTCGTTTTTCGGGACGTTCCAAACTATTACACGTTACCTATAAATGTCCTAGCCGCAAATACTGTTGTTGCAATAAGGAAATTAATCGTAATTACCTTGAGAGTTATGTTATAGATTTGCTCGAAAAAGAAATCCTCAACACAAGCTCCCTCAAAAAGCTCCAACGGAAAATCGAGAAGCACGCGCAGACAACAGAAATTCCCACAGAGAACCAGCGCCAAATGGAGCTGAAAGAAATAGAAGCCGCCAAAAGGAACATTGCAGAAGCCATAGAGGCAGGGCTCCTGTCGGACATCCTTGTGGCAAGACTCAAGGAGTTGGAGCAACGCAAAAAGGAACTCTGCAACGGCGCAACTGCAGAGAAAATCTGCAACATCGTTCCCAAAATCGACATCCCGATGATTTTGGGAGAATACCGAGCCGTGAAAGACTCCCCTGCTTCCCCTGAGTACAAGGAATTTATTCAAAACTTCATTGATCGCATAGATGTGGGTACATACAATGTTAAAATCAGCTTAAAAACAGGACTTGATATATTCCCAGCGCTTGATATTGCTTATGAGGTTCGTAGGCAAGAAATTTATGAAAGGAGAAAGACGAGCTGACCTTGCGGTTAGCTCGTCTTTTTTTTGCAAGTTATATGTATAAAAAATGCAAAAATGCAAAAATACAAAGTTTAGTATTTCTGTTTTTTTTCTTTTCGTTTGGTGTTAATAAGCAATACATATCACATCGTAATTGTTCCCTGACAATCCAATCACATCAAAAAAACAATAATTTTAGCATTTTTAAGGGTGCCAGTCGATCCTAGCCATCACGGGTAAGGCACGTCTTCTGCCATAGGAAATCCTAGGGGGTTAAAAATGGTCAAAATCATAAAAAATATCAAAATAATCAAGATGAGCACTTTTGAGTCATTTCCCACAAAAGTGCGCGTTTTGGTGGTTTTTTTGATTAATTGTGGTAAATAACTGCTTTTTTTGCTCTTTTTAATCTTTTTTCAATATCTTATTGAATTTTTTGGAAATTTATGATACAATAAAAGCAAGCTCCAGAAAGAGCAAATATATCAAAAAAATTATACTAATAAGGAGGTATTGACATGATCAATATTCAGAAAAGATTAGCCCATAAAAAGGCTAAGCATCAGATTATTCCTGGAACTTACAATTCAGTGGTAACTAATGTTGCATGGGCTGATAAGTATGGCGAAAAGGAAGCTATTGAAATTTCCTACAACATTACTTGCGATGGCAAAATTCATCAGTATCGTGAAATTTTTATGAACAGTAATAGAAACAAGCGTACTGTGGATTTTTTCGACTATCTTGAAGCAAACGGCATCGAGGATCCAATTGACTTCGTTGGTCATACAGAAATGCTTACATTCGATGATGTCGAAGCTTATAACGGCAACACGTATCTTAATATCGTTAAGCGTGAATTCATAAGATGAATTCTCAAGATATCGTAAATGTGGATTCGTCTCAAGGCACAGAGGAAGAAATTAAGGTTCTCGAAAAGTCCATTAATCTGTTCACAGGTGAGGAAAGCTTGACGATTCAAGTCTCCACTCCCCACAACAGCATTCCTTTTACTGTACCAAGGGACGAATTCACCAAAAGAAAGTTCTTTGACAAATTAACACTCCACGGACTATCAATTATCGAAGATGATAAGGCATATGAAGTTTTAAGAGAAGAGCTTGACGATGCCGAAAAAAAAGCTCCTATTGTATACTATCATAATAAGGTAGGGTTTACAGAAATCGGCGGCAAGAAGTGCTTCTGCGCTTATAACCCCATAGGCGACTTAACGCAGAAGCAGCTCTCTTCTGTTAACAAGGAATGGCAAAGGGTATTAGAACCCAAAGGCAGTTTTGAAGTGTGGCGCGATTTTATTCGTAAGCATTTCGTAAACAATCCCGAACGTGCTTTGATACTGATGTTGGGTGCTACTGCACCTGTAACATATATATTAAAGGAAGCAGGTGTATTCACAGAGTTAAATTTATATGCCCTAGTCAATAAAACTTCTCGCGGAAAAACAACTTCACTTTTCTTAATAAGCAGTTGTTATGGATCTCCGAGATACTTTATAGATGGTTTCAATGCCACTTCAGGAGCATTATACGCTATGTTGCAAGAAAGGAATTCTTATCCATTTCTCTGCGATGAAGCCACGTACACTCCAAACCTTGATTGGACGGAGTTACTATACACGCTACCTACAGGCAAAGAGAAACGTCGCTTGAATAATAAAGGTAAGCTTAGACCTTTGGTTGAATTCAGCGGTTCTATTATAATGACGAGTGAAGTATCAATTTTAGACAGGACTCTTAACTTTGGTGGCGAGAGTGCAAGAATCATGGAGTTTTCACTTTCGTGCTTTGATAAGGAACCTTGGTTAACTGAAGAGATACGTCAAGTAACCTTTAACAACTACGGATGGGCAACCGAGCCCCTCGTGAAGCTTTTGCTTGACGACAAAGAAAATGAAAAGCTTTTCTCATATTATCAAAAATGCTATAAAAAAATGTTACTTGATTTTAAAGGTGAAATCGCGCCTACAACAAGACGTTTAATACAGCGAGGCGCAATAATTGTAACATCAGGCTACATCTTAAGAAAAGCTATCAAATGCAACTTCAACTTAAAAGCGGTGCAAAAGTATCTCATTCGTCACATCAAGGCTACAATCGCCGCTCGTGATGACAGAGATTATGCTGATAAGCTGCTTGACAAAATAGTTGGCTTTGTAGCTAGTAATCGCAATATGTTCCCGACTGTCGAGAGCCTATCGCCGAAAGCTAAAGGCAGAGCAAAACATTACAGCTCCTTCTGGGGCGCAACAGGATTCTATAAATGCAAAGCCTGTGTGTGGATCCAAGAGGATATCCTTAAAAATAAGATATTACCTCAAGAAATGAAAAATCCCACCAAAACGATGCAAGCATTGGAATCCAAAGAATATACTGTAAAATTTTATAGTCGGTACTACTATACCGACCAAACTTTTGGAGGAATACCTGCAAAGTACTGTTGCATAATTCTTCCAAAAGCCGATAGTATAATAAAGAAAATTAGCGAAGTATCCGACTTGAATATGAGCTTGCAAAATCTCAATGCTTATATTGCAAACGAATGCAACGTAACAGAATATAGACACTTAAATGCTTTGAAGGAGATACCAAGCCTTACCATAACGAGGGCAGAAATGAACTCGTTTGCTATAACGCTGAACAGCTCCTTCAAGGCGAGGATGTCAATAGGTAGAAATTGCACGTTATATGCAATTCCTCTTCCTGAACAACAAGCTCTACTACTTTCTAAGAAGAAGATGGCACAGAATAGTTTGACTCTTTACTTTACGGAAAGCGGAAAAGACAGCGTTGTTTGCGGTCAAGATGTATTCAATATCCTATCCTTACTAGAGCTTAACCTTCCTAAAGGTTATAAGCTTGTATCGACTGCTATTGAATTTGAAGAACGTAACGGAAATCTCACGGCAGGTATTACCTTAAATGAGAATGTCCTGTGCATTTCACCAGAAGACAATCCCCCTGTTGACTATGTTGTAAAATCAGTAAAAGATTTACCAAAACGTAGCAACATTAACCTTCTTCTCTACGATGATGAGGAAGAAGAAACATAATAAAATAAAGAAAAAGAGGTAAAAAATAATGACAAAATTAAATTTGACAGAGTTGCTTAACATGATTGAAGAAAATGGTAAAAATTATAATGTAGCTTCTGGCGGTGGCAAGCATTCCTTGTCAATCGTAAATAATATTAACGGCAAGCGCATTACTCTCAGCAAGACATTAAGTGCTGACTTAAATGTAACAGACGAAGTGTACTTCTTACCTGTACCCTCAGAGAACACACTTATCGTTTCCAGCAAAAGCATAAGTTCAAAATCTGCGTCTTGCCCAACATCTGGTCAAGACGGCAAAAAAATATGCTATGCCGCAGGAGTAGTTAAGATGATTACTGAAACTTTTGCACTTGATTATTCAAATGTGACATCGTTGAGCTTTAATAACATCGGCTTTGATATGATTAAAGGTCAAAAGGTTGCGTTGATAGATATGACTTCTAAAAAGGTATAGTAAAAATATGAAAATAAGTATAAGTGTTTCAAGACAGAAGCTTAGTGATAAGCTTGCATTTAAAGATGCTACGAAAAGCACCTCAGGTTCTATTATTAAAGGTAAGAAGAATGATGCTTTAATTGGCATTGTGCAGATTTACAAGAAACAGTAATAAGAATAATGTCCCTGCAGTTTTCTCAACTGCAGGGATCATACTACAGAAAGTGAGGATTTAACAATGAAAGTTGTTTTTAACATAAATAACCAAGATAATTTCAAAGATCGCGTTGTAGCATATATGAGATATTCTTCGGAAAATCAGAGTGAACATTCGATAGAATACCAACGTGAATATATTGATAAACATATAAGCGATAATAATTGGGTAAAAGTTGCTGAATACATTGACTTAGCTTGTACAGGAACTAATGACCAGCGTCAAAGTTTTCAAGAAATGATATTGGATGCTCAAAACAAACCCTCCTGGGATAAAGTGCTTGTATACGATTTCAGCAGATTTTCGCGCAACATGGCAGATGCTATAAAATACTCAGCTCTGCTTAAAGATTATGATATATCTCTAATTAGTGTAACACAACCTTTAGGTAATGACAAAAACGGAAGATTGTTATTTGGAATAACCAACCTTATTAATGAGTTCTTCAGTTCTAATTTAGCAGATGTTACTTTTGATAGTTTGAAAACTAAAGCTGAAGATGGTATTACTTGCGGAGGCAAGCCACCTTTGGGATATGATTTTGACCATTCTGGAAAATTAGTAATAAATCCTGAGGAGGCTAAATGTGTTAAGTTGATATTCGATTTATATGAAAATAATTACTCATATAATTGTATGGCTGACGAACTTAACAAACGTGGATATAAAACCAAGTTTGGTAACAAATTTAATAAAAATTCCTTTTCTTCGATACTAAATCAAGAAAAATATACAGGAAAGTATATTTGGAACAAAGCAAGCAAGAAATCGAGTAAAGGTACTCGTAATTCACACAAGTACAAACCCGAAGCGGAATACGTAATAAGAGAAGACATAGTCCCTGTTATTATATCTAAAGACCAATTTGATAGAGTTCAAGTTATGATGCGCAATCGTCAAGGCGGTACTGCTCAATCCAAGGCTCGACGTTTCTATCTTCTTAGCAGTATGGGTAAATTAAAATGTGCAAAATGTGGTGCCAATCTCGTAGGTACCGCTCGCAAAAGTCACGGAATTGAATATACCTACTACTATTGTCCTAATAAAAAAAGACATAAATGTGAAACTAAAGAGATTAGAGCAGATTATCTTGATTATTTTGTTGTTAACAGTTTAATAGCATATGTGTATAAACACATTGATATTGTAGATATTTATAACAATATTGATGAAAGAAAAAGAATACGCGAGCTCAAAAATAAACTTCTTGGCTTGAACAAGGCTAAAAAGAATATACTAAATTCCATAAGGAAAAGTTATGATAGCGATTTAGTTGCGGAGTTACAAAACGTTAAAAAAGAAACGCAAGTATTTCAAGATGAATTAGATATGTTAACTAAAGATCAGATAGTGTTAAGTAATGCTGATAAAAAGAAGTTATGTCAAAAAATAAGAAAAATGATACTGAACACAGATAGTTTTGAAGTTAAGAAATATCTAAACTATATGATTGATGAAATCATGGTATCAAACGATCATATAGATATACAGTTAAACATTGCTTAAAGCGCTCCCCTTCTGCAGACGAACAGAAGGGGGCTTTTTTGTGGTCTCCATCAAACTCTCCACTAACGTCTCGGAAAAGGCGGATTCGTCTCCAACCGAGATTGCTTCGGTCAAGTAAATCAAGGCTAAAAGCGTTGCTCAACTTTCCGAGAAGATAGATGGTAACTCGACCCCTATACATTCCATTATTACACAAGCTTTAATAACTTAAGCTTCACATCAATAAAAATCACTAAAACCACACTTAATTTAACCTATGGATTTCCTTATCATCACGGATATGACACCCATTTTATCGACTCTACCCATATACTCTTTTCCGAGAGAATGAATGGTTATGCGTCGGGTCCACCAATCAATCTCTCGTAACGAGGGAAATTACAAAGAACACCTGCATAGTAAACTTTAGTTGCTATGCAGGTGTTTGGTTTTTGTGCTTTGATTAATCCTACAATGTAAATTGTACACTTTTGAATATATAATAATTGAACATAAAAACATATATACATTTCATATTTAGGTATTCAATTTTGCACTCTTATTATAAATAAACACTTTTATTTTGCAATAATTCATATTGTATTTTTTGTAAATATGTTGTATAATTATTTTACAAAATAACAAATAAGGAGAAGATATGGCAAAAATCGGGTATGCCGCAGCTATTAAAAATGCTTTTGGCTTTTTAGAAAACTATGATTTTATATTTACTAAAGACCCTATGAATCCATCAAGACCTTGCTATAAAAATTGGTACGGTGAAATAGTAATTGGACTTGTACACAATTCAGGTTGGGGTGGGAAAGATACAGAAATATTCGTGCAAATAAACGGTTGGAAAACTACTATAGACGTTGACGAAGAATATAAAAAATATTTCGGGATAAAAGGTATTTTTGTTCCTTGGACTAAAAAGTTCCAAAAACTTTTTGAATATCACGCCAATAGAACTGGCGACTTTTACGGTTTAAAAATTATCAAAGATCAAACTTATAGACAAAGTCATATTCACCTTGAAGCATCGGTGGATGAATTTACAATGGATATAAATCCAATCAACTCGCGCAAGATCAAAAATGTTATAATGTTCGGTATAATTTTTTCTATTGTTTTTAGTGCTTTAGCTGCATTAGCTATGATATTATTGGATGATACCAAATCTGTTGCTATCTATAACACAGTACTTACCATAATATTTGCAATTCTATTTTTGATTTGTGCGTTTTTTGCTATCATATTTATCGCTTCAAAATCAATAAGCATCGTATCTGCCATTATTATGACAACATACCCACTTTTGTTGATTTATTTTATATATGATAATCCATTAAAAACTGATTTGCAAATCAACACCTTAGTATCTTTTGCCTTAGTTATATACTCAATATTTTATATTATTAAATACTTCCTTACCAAAAACAAATTATGCTTTGCTAATATAGCTGCAGTGTTAATAATACCGCTGCTTTCATTATTCATTCATTCAATGGAATTAAGACATAACGTTTTTGTTTTTAATGATGAATATATTAAAATTTTGCTCATTCCTGCAGGAATAATAGCGCTTATCTCGGTAATTATATACATAATTTTTTATAAAGACAAAAGCAGCAAAAAGAAGTACATAGGTTATTTGTCACTAACTGTCTTTATGGCATTTTTTATCAGTATTCTATTTCCCTCATTATTTATTGAAACTACAAATTATGTTTTTGATAATTCTGAGGGTACTGAATACACATACACAGTTATCGAGAAGCACACGAGCCATTCCGGAAAAAGCGGTACATCTTATTGGTTAACTATCAATAAAGATAATGGCGAGAAAATGTCTGTTAAATCATATGTTTATGACGAATACGATGTAAATGACAGAATCACTTTGGTTCGTTATGTTGGAGCTTTAGGAATTGAGTATTACGAATATATTGAAAACATTAAATAAATCCCCTTTTCCGAGAAAATGGCGGGTTACGCGTCGAGTCCACCAAAAATAGCAAGGGAGTGCTCTTTTGAGTGCTCCCTTGCTGTTTTTCGTTGCATAAAATGAGGGGAATCGAACGCAGGGAAAAAACAGCACAGTGCGCTGTTTTTGAACGGTGACCGAAGGATTTTGCGCCGTTGTCATTCTGGAATGAGTCGCCACGAGATTCTATCGCTGCGCTCCAGAATGACACTTTGTGTCCGTGGCGATGAAGTGATAGAATCTCAGCGCAACAATATAAAAATTTTGCGAAGCATAACTTACCAATTTTTGCTCCCTGCCTCGCAAAATCCAAGAGCGACTTCCCCTCGGAAATCCCGCGCGTCATTCTGGAATGAGTCGCCACGAGATTCTATCGCTGCGCTCCAGAATGACACTTTGTGTCTGTGGCGATGAAGTGATAGAATCTCAGCGCAACAATATAAAAATTTTGCGAAGCATAACTTACCAATTTTTGCTCCCTGCCTCGCAAAATCCAAGAGCGACTTCCCCTCGGGTCCACCAAACAAAAAGCACCTGCAATTTGCAGGTGCTTTTCTATTTTATCCAATGAAAATTTCTTTGATCTGATACTTCGGTTCGCTTGTAACGTTAAGTCCGAGCTTTTTGAGTACTTCGATATCGGCGCTTGAGAGCATTACGGTTGAGTGGATATCACATCCTGCGAGGTCGGGCAGGTGCTTAAGTACGTATGCCGCTGTTGCTGACGTATGCGCGCTGATTGACAATGCAATCAAAATCTCGTTTACGTTGAGCTTTTTATATGTTCTTGAAAGATACTGACATTTTAGCTTTTGAACGGGCTCGATTACCTCGGGCGCGAGCAAGTGGATTTCGTCAGGGATAGAAGTTATCTCTTTGAGTGCGTTGAGAAGCATTGCAGAAACGGACTCAAGCAAATCCGTTGATTTGCCCGTGATTATCCTTCCGTCTTTAAGCTCGATTGCCGCAGCGGGCGCTCCCGTTTCGGCACTCTTTTCTTTAGCTGCAGCTACAACCTTGCGATAATCCTTTGTAATTCCTGCGTGTTGCATCAAAAGTTCAATCTTTTGAACGGCATTTCGATTTCTTTCTGTATCGTCATCACGGAGGTTGCAAAGTGCATCATAATAGCGGCGAACAATCTCGCGCTTGGATGCGTCAACAACCGAGTCATCGTCGATTATGCAATTACCAACCATATTTACTCCCATATCGGTAGGTGAGAAATACGGAGATGTTCCGTCATATATTCCCTTGAAAATCGCATCTAACACTGGGAAAATCTCAACGTCGCGGTTATAGTTGACCGAAAGCTCACCGTATTTTTCAAGGTGGTAGGGGTCTATCATATTTACGTCGTTAAGGTCGGCAGTTGCCGCCTCATAAGCAAGATTTACGGGGTGACGAAGTGGCTTATTCCAAATCGGGAAGGTCTCAAATTTCGCATATCCCGCCTTAATTCCGCGCTTATTGTCGTTATAAAGCTGGGAGAGGCACACTGCCATCTTTCCACTTCCCGGGCCGGGACCTGTAACGATTACAAGCTCTCTTTCTGTTTCGATATATTCGTTTTTGCCAAATCCATCGTCGCTAACAATCTTTTCAACATTTGAGGGATATCCCGCGATGGTATAATGATGATAAATCTTTATTCCCTGTTCTTTGAGCTTTCTTTCAAACTTTGCAACTGCAGGATGCACTGACTCAAATCGTGTAAGCACTACGCTTCCAACGTATAATCCAACATTTCGGAATGCATCAATAAGACGAAGCACGTCAAGATCATATGTGATACCAAGGTCGCCACGAATCTTATTCTTTTCAATATCATCAGTATTTACAACGATTACTATCTCTGCTCGCTCTTTGAGCTGAAGGAGCATTTGAAGTTTACTATCCGGTTTGAATCCCGGAAGCACACGTGATGCGTGATAGTCATCAAAGAGCTTACCTCCAAATTCAAGATAGAGCTTGCCACCGAATTGATCTATTCTATCTTTGATATGCTTGGATTGTAATTCAATATATTTTTGGTTATCGAAGCTGATATTCATAATTTCCGCCTTAATCGTTTCTTGATTTAAATGCGCGTTCCATATCGCGCTTTGCATCGTTTCTTGCCATATCCTCGCGCTTGTCATAGAGCTTTTTGCCTCGGCAAAGTCCAATTTCAATCTTTACTCTCGAATTTGAGAGGTAAACCTGAAGTGGCACAAGTGTGTATCCCTTTTGTGATACAAGACCGAAAAGCTTTAAAATTTCTCTTTTATGAAAAAGCAATTTCTTGGGACGCAAGGGATCTTTGTTAAACACGTTCCCCTGCTCGTAAGGGCTTATGTGCATACCAAGAACGAAAACCTCACCATCCTTGATGTCACAATAGGATTCCTTTACGTTCACCTTGCCCGCGCGAATGCTTTTGACTTCAGTACCAAAAAGCTCAACGCCTGCCTCATATTTTTCCTCAACAAAATAGTCGTGATACGCCTTTTTGTTTTGGGCTATTATTTTAATTGAATTTTTGTCTGCCATATTATACCAATCTTTCGTATGCAACACGCTCTTGACCGTCAAGCAATCTAATCGTTCCGCAATATTCAAAGCCGTTCTTTTCAAGCATCTTTCTCATAGGAAGATTGCCCTCATGCGTATCAACACGAATGCTTGAATATCCGTTTTCGTTTGCAAAATTGCCAATAAAATGAATGATTTCTTCAGCAATTCCCTTGCCTTTATGAGCGCTCTGTATTGCTATTCTATGTAATGCAAGATATTCTCCGTCAGAGAGCCAAGCTCCGCAATAAATCTTTTTATACGTCGGCTCACCGTGAAGCATAAGAGCAAATGTAGCTCTAATTTCGTCATCCACTACAACAACGAAGCTTCGCTCAAGC
Organism: Eubacteriales bacterium; assembly: GCA_045612715.1. Lineage (GTDB taxonomy): Bacteria > Bacillota > Clostridia > Oscillospirales > CAG-272 > RGIG4608. The sequence continues at coordinate 12,809 of JAZKZP010000093.1, read as the reverse complement.
ATAATATCCTCTTTAACGATATCCCTTGTTGGATATCCATATTGCCATTGGTCAATGCCAAGACGTCCAATGCTTTCTCTTGCATCGGCAATAATTTGCATTATTTTATCAATATCCTTTTTTTCTGCAAGTCTGATAGTCATATTTTCCCCTCCGACTTTTAGTTTTTTGTCTTATTTATCACATTCTTCGCAAGCGGAAGTTTTACCGAGATATTTTGTAGTTTCTTCATCTGCAAAATATATCTTTTCTGCGCCTGCAATTACCATACAGTTAATATTTGTGTGCCAAGTGTCACCATCTTTTGTAAAGAAAACGTCACCCTGCTTATATTCGTTATTTTCAAGCGACTCATATATACTGTCATAAGGCTCTGCCAAGCATCTTGAGCACGCTTTTTCTTTACCCTCAAGCTTTGCTTCTTCTACACTACCGTGAAGTATCTTCTTGGAATTTGCAAGGTAAGAACATTCAAGACTTTTATGCCAAAGCTTACCTGACTCCGTCCAAAACACGTCGCCATCATTCGCCAAAAGAGAATTTTCTTTATCGGCAATATCTTGCCTGATTGAAGAAATAACATCGTCATTTGCAAGAATTCCCGTATATTTTTCTTCAATTTGTTGATTACAAGACGTAAAAAACGAAGAAATAGCGAGGCACAGCATCAATAAATTAATAAGTTTCATAATTCTACCTATGTATAAACATATTTACCTATTATAATATTAACACAAATTTCTAAAGATAGCAATAGTTTTTTGTTTTTTTAGAAAAAATTTAAAGGCATCGTATGAAACGATGCCTTTAATTTATAGTTGCTTTAAAATTCTTGCGCTATTGGGGAAAATTGTGATAAAGTTTTCAAAGGTTTCGTATGAAAGCATATCAATCCACTTTCCTTCAAATCTTGCGCGATAGATATTTTCACTACCGTTAGCAATAACCACAACTCGCGAATCCTCTTTAACTCTTTCATAGGCAATTGTTTCTTTATTATGCTCAATTACTCTAAAAGAGCCCCTATCAAACGCTTTTTCGATATTTCGAAGTTCACCAAGCTTTTTATAATGCTCTAAAAGCTCGGTATTTTCTCTTCCCCATGGATATGGCTTTCTGCAGAAGGGGTCATGATAACCCTCAAGACCTGCTTCATCACCATAGAATACGGAAGGAATTCCATAAACTGTGTATTGCAAAATTGATGCCATTTTAAGACGTTCAATTGCAACGTCCCTTTCCTGTGTGCCCATTCGCATTACTGCAAGATGGTCATTAGGCGCATCTGGACGATAATTATCGCCAAGTACTGTAAGTATTCTTTCTGTATCGTGAGTGCCAAGAATATTCATAAGTGAATCGCTTACACATCTTGGATATGATGAATAAAGTTCAACAAGCACGTTATAAAGCATTTCTGCGCTACCGTACGTTACAAAGTCAATAATACCGTTACGCAAGGGATAGTTCATAACACTATCGAGCTGACGTCCGTGGAAATAGTTTCTTCTATGACCGTAAGCCGTTTTAACTGCTGCGTTTTCCCAAACCTCGCCTATAACTATACCCTGACCATCGGAATTCTTATGAACTCTTTCACGAAGCTGGTACAAAAATTCATCGGGCAATTCATCTGCAACGTCAAGTCGCCAGCCACCGATACCCATTTTTGTATATTTTTCAATAACTCCGCCTTCACCAACGAAATAATTGCGACATTCCTCGTTATTTTGATTAAGCTTGGGCAAAATGTCTATTCCCCACCAAGAGTCATAATCGCAGGGATAACATTTGAAATTAAACCAATTCTTATAAGGTGAATTTTCACAATTACAAGCACCGACGGAATTATATTTTCCATATTTATTAAAGTACAAGCTATCATCACCGGTATGGTTGAAAACACCGTCAAGAATGATGCTGATTCCCCTTTCCTTTGCCTTGTTGAGCAAGGAAACGAACGCTTCTTCGCCACCGAACATTTCGTCGATGGTCATATAGTCGCCTGTATCATATTTATGATTTGAATATGCCTTGAAAATGGGACTTAAGTAGATAACCTTTGTGCCAAGGGATTCAAGATAATCAAGCTTATCCTCAACGCCCTTGAGATTTCCACCAAAGAACATATTGTTCTTAAGCTTATCTCCCTGATTTTTTGCATACTGAGGAATTCCGTTATACCAGTCATCGTTGATTACATAATCCTCGCGTTCATAAGGTGCTATATCACCCTTTGCAAAGCGATCAACAAAAACGTGGTACATAATTCCATTGCCAAACCATTCCTTTGGCTTAAAATAGTCCTCATAAACAAGGAGAGAAAATTTTGATTCCGAATGATATGAAAGTTCAAAATCAAAATTATTTAAGCTGTGTGTAAAGAGCGTTCTTGTTCCACGAAGGAATAAAAATTCATAGAAAAAGAGCGCAGGCACAGGGCCACAAAGATGGCGCAAATTAAGTTCGATAGTATATTCCTCGCGTCCTGTTTCATAGCTTGCAAGATTTAAAGGAATATCCCAATAATTCTCACCATCGCGATTAATTCTCATAACCACGCCCTGAGTTCCCATATTTGTTGGAACAACAATTCTATATCTGATATCATCATTTACGGAAAATGCCCCGCTATACGAGGCATTTTCCCATGATGAATCAACTTTTATTTCTCTTATAATCTCAACACCGTTACATGTGGCATTGTTTTGTAGTTGACTGTACATTGATTATTTATTTCCTGTGATTTTTTTAAGATTCCAGAATTTTTGTGCGTACTCCTCAATACTTCTATCCGCTGCGAAGTAACCTGCAGATGCGATATTCATAAGGGACATTCTGTTCCACTTTTCTTTATCTGCATAGTCAGCAATCATTCTTTCGTGTGTTGTGCGATAAGATTCAAAATCAGCAAGGCACATGAAGGGGTCTGCAACTCCCATACCTGTAAGAAGGTACATTGAAATGTGAGAGAAGGACTGACCGCCAAAGCCACGATTGAGGCAATCAATAATCTTGTGAAGTCTATTGTTGTTTGCGTAGAATTCACCTGAGTGATATCCTCTTGCCCAAATATCTTCAACTTCTTTAGCTGTAAGACCGAAGATATACATATTATCCTTACCTGCAGCTGCAAGCATTTCAACGTTAGCACCGTCAAGTGTACCGATAGTAAGCGCACCGTTGATCATAAGCTTCATACAACCTGTACCACTTGCTTCCTTACCTGCAAGAGAAATCTGTTCACTGATTTCTGCTGAAGGAATAAGTGCTTCTGCCATACTTACGTTGTAATCTTCAAGGAATACAACCTTAATCTTCTTAGAAACAACTGGATCGTTTTCAATCTCACGGCTAAGAAGACAGATGAGCTTAATGATTTCTTTAGCCATCTGGTAACCGGGAGCTGCCTTAGCACCAAAGATAAATGTCTGGGGCTGAATGTCAAGGTTGGGATTTTCCTTAATATCAATATAAAGGTTAATAATATTAAGCGCGTTAAGAAGCTGACGCTTATATTCATGCAATCTCTTAATCTGAACGTCAAACACGGAGTGTGTATCAAGCACTCTGCCTGTTTTCTTATAAAGAAGATCAGCAAATGCCTTCTTATTATCGTGTTTGATTGCTCTTACCTGTTCAAGAACTGCCTTATCATCTGCATATTTTGCAAAGTTTGCAAGTTCTTCAGGATTATGTCTATAACCTGTTCCGATGCAATCGTCAAGCAAAGATGCAAGCTTAGGATTGGAGTAGCAAAGCCATCTTCTGTGAGCGATACCGTTTGTTACGTTATCGAATCTATCGGGATACATCTTATAGAAATCCTTAAATGTGGAATCCTTAAGAATATCGGAGTGGAGTTTGGAAACACCGTTGATGGAGTGTGAACCAATAACGGAAAGGTTAGCCATTCTAACCTGACCATAACCGATTACGCTGAGTTTGGAAATCTTATCCCAGTTACCGGGGAATACATTCCATGCGTCCTTACAGAATCTTTCGTTGATTTCCTTAATAATCTGGTGAATTCTGGGGAGCTTGAGCTGGAAGATATCCTCATTCCATGTTTCAAGTGCTTCGGGCAATACTGTATGGTTTGTATAGGACACAATCTTCTGAACCATATCCCAAGACTTTTCCCAAGAGAAGTGATAATCATCAAGGAAAATTCTCATAAGCTCGGGGATACAGAGCGCAGGGTGTGTATCATTGATGTGGATAGCAACCTTTTCAGCAAGATTATCGATGTTACCGTAAACTGCCATATGGTCACGAATAATGCTCTGCATTGATGCAGAAACAAGGAAATACTGCTGTGTAAGACGAAGAATCTTACCCTGAGTATGGTTATCGGAAGGATAAAGAACCTTTGTAAGAATATCAGCATTTGTGCTTTCTTCAAGGGATCTTGCATATTCACCCTGTGAGAAAAGGTTCATATTAAAGTTGTGGATATTTCTTGCCTTCCAAAGACGAAGCTGTGAAACTGCCTTTGAATCAGCACCGGAAATCATCATATCATAAGGAATTGCTTCGTATTCTTCGCAGTTCTCATAGATAACTTCCATATGGTCTTCACGCCATTCTTCGCGAACACGACCGCCAAGACGAACCTTGAAAACTCTATCTGTTCTAGGTGTGAGCCATACTTCACCACCGGGAAGCCATACGTCGGGAAGCTCGATCTGCATTCCGTCAACGATCATCTGTTTAAACAAGCCGTACTCATAGCAAAGCGAAAATCCTGTTGCAGGATAATCGAGCGATGAGAGAGAGTCCATAAAGCACGCTGCAAGACGGCCAAGACCTCCGTTTCCAAGACCTGCGTCAGGCTCGCATTCGTAAAGGTCATCAAGCTCAAAGCCAAGCGCCTTGAGAGATTCCTTATAATTTTCTGCAAGTCCAAGGTTGCAAAGGTTAGTCTTTAAGGATCTACCAAGCAAAAATTCCATGCACATATAGTACACTCTTTTGCCGCCTTCTTCATTTACTTGCTTCTTATATTCTCCTCTTTTCGCTGTGAGAATATCCTTTACTGTCATGGCAGCTGCCTTATACATCTGTTCTCTTGTTGCTTCTTTACTTGTGCAACCGAAGTATCTGGCAAGCTTGCCTTCTAAATTTTCTGTGATTTCGTTCACTGTGGGTTGGTAATTCATGTGTCCTCCAAAATAAATAGGTAATTGCGATTTGAGTGCTTAAGCCACACTCGTATTTACTTTACAATCTCTCGTAAAGCATATAGTATTTTCTTGCGGAAGTTCCCCAAGAAAAGTCTGTATCCATAATCTTTTTAGCAAATTTAGGATAAATTTCTTTGTTATGATAAAGCTCAAGAGCTGCACATGTGCGCTCATAAAGCTCACCTGCACTATAGTTAGCAAAGGTAAATCCGTTGCCAAGGATTGTGCCATTAAGCAACCAATATCCCTTAATTGAGTCATAAAGTCCGCCTGTTTCTCTTACTACAGGAATTGCACCGTAACGGGAAGCAATCATCTGAGAAAGACCACAGGGCTCACTCTTTGACGGCATAAGGAAAATATCAGCTGCTGCGTAAATGCGCTTTGACAAATCTCTGTCATAGAGCATAACTGCGCGTACTTTATCGTTTCTATTGCGCTCAAGCTCGGTAAAGAACTGCTCGTACTGAGCCTCTCCCTTACCAAGAACAACAAGCTGCATATCATTATTATCAACAAGTCCGTATGCAACATCGCGAACAAGGTCAAGTCCCTTATGGGATGCAAGACGTGAAATGATCGCCACAAGGGGAACATCCTCTCTTTGAGGAAGTCCAAGTGCTTTTTGAAGCTCCGTCTTATTTTTAACTTTCTTATCAAGCTCACCTGAGCCAAAGTTCTGATAGATCTCCTTGTCAGCTTCGGGATTATAGTACTTATAATCGATACCGTTAAGGATGCCCGTGAGCTTATGCGCATTCTTATTAAGTATGGGAGCAAGCTTGTGTGAATATTCATCACCCTTGATCTCCTCGGAATATCTCGGGCTAACTGTTGTTACCATATTAGCCATTTCGATTGCGCATTTCATAAGGTTTACACATCCGTTATAATCGAAATAATCAGAATAGTCAAAGCCGAATACGTTGCCAAGCACCTCATATCCGTACTGTCCCTGATATTCGATATTGTGGATTGTGAATACTGTTTTAATATCCTTATATTCTCTTCTCCAACGGTATTGGAAATTCAAATAAGGAAGTGTAAGGGCTGCCTGCCAGTCATGTGCGTGAAGCACGTCGGGATAGTAGCCGATAACTCCGAGCATTTCAACGGCTGCCTTGCAGAAGAATGCATATCTCTCAGCTTCATCATCGTAGCCGTAGAGCGCACCTCTCTTGAAATAATACTCGTTGTCAATAAAGTAGTAAGTAACACCGTCCTTTACAAGACTGAGCACTCCACAGTAGAGATTTCTCCAAGAAAGAGGAAGATTAAACACTGCCTCAGTCTTCATCTGACTTCTCCACTCTTGTTTTACTGCATCATAAAGGGGCATAACTACGCGAACGTCTATATCGTCGCCATATTCTTTTTTAAGAGCTGTGGGCAATGAACCAAGCACGTCACCAAGACCGCCCGTTGCCGCAAAGGGCATTACCTCTGCTCCGACAAACAAAATTTTTCTCATTTTTTTCTCCTCGTTATACAGTTGTACCCTTGCCGATGTAGAAAGGAAGTGTTTCGTGACCTGAAAGCATTTTGCCGTTCTTGATAGTTACGTTCTTATCGGTAACTACGCAATTAAGGTAAACGTCATCTCCTGTATAAGTGTTCTGCAAAAGGATGGAGTTCTTAATAACTGTTCCCTTGCCAACCTTAACACCTCTGAAGAGGATGGAGTTTTCAACAACGCCTTCGATAACGCATCCGTCAGCGATGATGGAGTTTGTTACCTTTGCACTCTCTGCATATCTTGTGGGAGCAGAGTTTCTAACCTTTGTGTAAACAGGTCTATTCTTAACGTGGAAAACAAGCTTTCTCTTGCTTGAATCAAGCATTTTCATATTGCAGAAGAAGTATTTCTGCATTGAGTCGATATAGTTGAAATATCCGTCATATTCAAATGCGAAGAAGCGGTGCTTACCAAGATTTCTAATAATTACATCTCTTGAGAAGCTATCGTATCCTCTTGCATCTGCCTCATTAATAAGAGAAAGGAGATATGAGCGCTTAACAATCATCATATTTGTATTGATGTGAAGCTCACCTTCCTGGCTATCGTAAGGAACGTAGTCAACGATTTCGCCCTTATCATTATATTCAACCACTCTGATATATTTATCGAGTGGGAATTTAAGCTCTCTTGTATCTACAAGCTTTGTGATAATTGTAATATCAGCATTATTTGCTATATGATTTTCAAGTGCATCGCTAAAATCAATATTGCAAATCATATTGCAATCGGAGATGATAACGTGGTCTGCTCCGCAATTTTCAACAAAGTTCTTAACGCCAACAAGTGCCTGAAGGCGTGTATTATAAAGCATATCGTTACCATGTGTGCCACTTGTGATGAAGGGGGGCAAAATTCTTATACCACCCGAACGGCGCGCAAGGTCCCAGTCCTTTCCTGTGCCGATATGGTCAAGAAGTGACTGATAATTATTATGTGTGATAAGTCCAACTGTTGTGATATCCGAATTTACCATGTTTGAGAGCGCGAAGTCGATAAGACGGTATCTGCCCCCAAAAGGAATACTAGCCATAGTTCTTGGCTTTGTGAGTTCGGGAATGGATGCATCGTGTATATTAGAGAATATAAGTCCTGCTGCTTTCATATCGTCACCTCATTATTCAGAATATATCATCTGGTTATCAGCAATATCCTCGCCGTCACCAACCACATTGTTAGCGCCAATAACAGTAATGCCTTCAGCTTCTTCTTTAGGTCTGCCCACTCTTGCGCCCTTGCCAACGCTTACGTCGGAGTCAAGGATTGAGTATTCAACAGTTGCACCCTCAGAAACAGTAACGTGGTGCATAAGAACAGAATCGCGAACAACTGCGCCCTTTTCTACCACTACACCGTAACCAAGAACTGAATTAATTACTGTACCGTAAATCTCACAACCCTCTGTGATAGAGGAATTTTCTACTACCGCTTCAGCACCAACGTACTGAGGAGCTTCGTTTTCATGACGTGAGAAAATTCTTGCATTATCATCATCAAGCGCCAAAACGGGCTTTTCGCCGAGAAGGTCCATATTTGCTTCCCAAAGAGAAGAAATTGTTCCAACGTCCTTCCAATATCCTTCAAAGTTATAAGCGAACATTTTCTCACCATTGTTAAGCATATTGGGAATGATGTTCTTACCGAAGTCGTTGCTTGATTCAGGATTAGCTTCATCTTCAATGAGATATTTATAAAGCTTATCTGCGCTGAAGATGTAGATACCCATAGAAGCCAAATTACTATCGGGATTTTTGGGTTTTTCAGAGAATTTATAAATGGATTTATCGGGGTTAACGCTCATAATACCGAAGCGACTTGCTTCTTCCATAGGCACTTCAAGAACTGCGATTGTACAGTCAGCATTGTTTGCCTTATGGTATTCGAGCATTTTGTTGTAATCCATTGTATAGATATGGTCACCGGAGAGAATCAAAACATATTCTGCCTGATATCTCTTGATGAACTCAAGGTTCTGATAAATTGCGTTTGCAGTTCCCTTATACCAGTCTGAACCACTGAAGCCCTGGTATGGGGGAAGAATGGAAACACCACCAAAGGTTCTGTCAAGGTCCCAAGGAAGTCCGTTTCCTATGTATTCATTGAGCACGAGGGGTTGATACTGTGTAAGAACACCAACGGTGTCCACACCTGAGTTGATACAGTTTGAAAGCGGAAAGTCAATAATTCTGAACTTTCCTCCAAATGAAACTGCGGGTTTAGCTGTTTTCTTGGTAAGTGCGTAAAGTCTTGATCCTTGTCCGCCTGCGAGAAGCATAGCGACACATTCTTTTTTCTTAAACATATCAAGCAATCTCCCTTCATTTTTTTGCTATTACTATATAAACAATTATAGACATAGTCATACATTGTTATTATATTACAAAAGTGATAATTTTTCAAGTGTTTTTTTCATATTTTAGGCTTTTTGTTAATTTTTCACAAAACCATCATTTTTTTATTGTTTTTTAAGGCTTTTGACGGTTTTTTTTTAGCATTTTTGTTATCTTTTAAACTATTGACACGCTTTTACTTTTTTGATATAATAATTGTGTATTGCTAAAAGGAGGTTAACTTATGAAAATCAACAATCCTGTAATCGTTGGAAACGATGATATTTATAATTACTTTACCTCCTGTGCAAAAGAAAATTCACTTTCTCACGCCTATATCCTTTTGGGTGACAAGGGTACGGGAAAGCGCACACTTGCGCGTCTTATTGCCGCTGCCGCTAACTGTGAAAACAAGGCGCACTCAGATAGTGCCGTTCCTTGTTTTGAATGTTCTTGTTGCAGACGAATACTTTCTGATAACTCAGCAGATATAATCTACATTTCACGCGAAAAGGATAAAGCATCAATCGGTGTTGACCCAATAAGATACATCAAAACAGACATTGCGGTTTATCCCAATGACGGTGATTTTAAGGTGTATATAATCGAGGATGCGCACACGATGACAACACAGGCGCAAAATGCCCTGCTCCTCACTCTTGAAGAGCCTCCGCCTTACGTTATTTTTATTCTTTTGTGTGAGCATACCGAAAGCATTCTTGAAACGATAAAAAGCCGTGCGCCAATCCTTAGAATGAAAACTCCATCTAAACTTGAGGTTGTTGAATTTCTTAAGGCGAACAACCCTTCTGCACGCACGTTTATAAACAATTCTCCTGAGGAATTTGACGAAATATATATGGCAGCCTCAGGAAGTATTGGGCGAATTTTAGAGTTGATTGGGTCAAGTGAGCGAAAACAAATTTTGCAAAATCGTGAGCTCATCTTGAAATTGATAGAGTCGATTGCTCACCGCACGGTTGCAAGAGATTTTGCAGAACTCTTATCATCCTTCAGCCAAAAACGTGACGAACGTGAAAAAATCATTTCACAGCTTTTGCTCTTGCAAAATGCCCTTCGCGATCTTATGGTAATAAAAAAAGCGGATGAGCCCACTATGGTCTTCTTCACAAGTCGAGAATACGCAGAGGAGCTTTCATACTCAATCTCTGTTCAAAAAATTTCCGAAATAATCGCGCTTACAGAGAAAACACGTTTGTCGCTTTTGAGAAACGCAAACGTTAAGCTAACACTCACAAACTTTTTAAGCAGCCTAATCTAATCTGGAGATAAATATGGAAAACAACAATCAAAACAATCAAAATAAAAAGAATAACAAAAAAAGATTTCATCGCTATAACAAGCATAAGCACAAAAAAGAAAACAACAATGCCCAAGCTGTTAAAGAAAATGAAGTAGCTGTTGAATCCCCCGAAGAAGTTGAAAGCCTTGAATTTCTTGAAGACATCGTTCCCGAGGTGTTTGAAGAAAAGCCCAAAGCCGAACCCAAGGAGGACGAAGAACAGGTTGAAGTTATCGGAATAAGATTTAAAAAGGTTGGCAAGGTTTATTACTTCGAGCCCAACGGAATAAAGGCTAACAAGGGTGATTTTGCCATTGTTGACACGGCTCGTGGCCCCGAATTTGGCGAAGTATTTGTTGCTAACAAACTCGTTGGTATTTCAGAAACTGTTCCACCTCTCCGTCCCGTTCTTCGCATTGCAACTAAAGAAGATATAGTTCATAATGAGGATAACATCAAAAAAGAAAAAGAGGCATTTGACATTTGCTTGAAGCAAATTGCTTCTCACGAGCTTGATATGAAACTCGTTGATGCTCAATATACTTTTGATAACAGTAAGCTTCTCTTCTACTTCACATCATCCGGCAGAGTTGACTTCCGTGAGCTTGTTAAAGACCTTGCGGCAGTATTCAGAACGAGAATCGAGCTTCGTCAAATTGGTATTCGTGATGAAGCAAAGCTTATCGGTGGTCTTGGTGCGTGCGGCAGACCTCTTTGCTGTGCGACATTCCTTTCCGATTTCGTTCAGGTTTCTATCAAGATGGCTAAGGAGCAGGGCTTGTTCCTTAACTCCTCAAAAATTTCAGGAACTTGCGGTCGTCTTATGTGTTGCTTAAAATACGAGCAAGAAACTTATGAATACGAGATTTCACGCACTCCTGCAGTAGATACCACCGTTAAAACTCCCGACGGTGTTGGTGTTGTAACCGAAACGCATCCCCTCACAGGACTTTTGAAGGTTAAATTCACAAACAAGGACGGAGATTCTATCAAGGCATATCACCGTGATGACGTAAAAATCATTCGTTCTAACAAAAACTCGGATAAGGAATAAATTTTTAGAATAAATTTTTAATAACCCCTTGCATTTTAGTACTATGTTGTGCTATAATGTCTTATCAATACTTATGGAGGTATTTATCATGGCTTATAAGATTACTGACGCTTGCATCGCGTGTGGGGCTTGCTGCGACGCTTGTCCTTGCGGTGCTATTTCCGAAGGCGACGGCATCTATGTAATTGATCCTGATGCTTGCGCAGATTGCGGCGCTTGTGCTGACGTTTGCCCTGTAGGAGCTCCCGTTCAGGAATAATCCATTACATCTAAAGATACGGAGCAGGTTTACTGCTCCGTATTTTTAATTCAGAGGTATTTATGAATGACTTTTTATTTGAAAACGAAACGTTAACTGAAGTTAACGAAAACATAAAATTAATACAGAAGAAGAACGGGCTCACCTTTGGCACGGATGCATTTTTGCTTGCCTCTTTCATCAAGCAACAGAAAAATGCAATAGCTGTTGAGCTTGGCGGCGGAACGGGTGTTATTTCTCTGCTCTCTGCATCAAGAGAAAAGCTGGGCAAAATCTACTGCCTTGAAATTCAAAAAGATTTTGCCGAAATCATTGATAGAAACGCAAAACTCAACGGTCTTGATAACAAGGTGGTTTCTATTTGTGATGACGTAAGAAACATCAAAAGCTCCGATATTGGAAATGAAGTTGACGTTGTATTCTCTAATCCGCCATATATGAAAGCAGATAGTGGAAAACGCAACGAGCACGATGAAAAATACATAGCGCGTCACGAGGTTTGCGGAAATATAGGTGATTTTTGTGCGTGCGCAAAGCGACTTTTAAAGCACGGTGGTTTTTTCTATTGCGTTTGGCGTCCTGACAGGCTTGTTGACCTTATTTGCGCTATGCGTGAAAACAATCTCGAGCCCAAGGAAATCTGCTTCGTTCACGCAAATACCCAAAGCGCGCCATCTATGGTGCTTGTTAAAGCCAAAAAAGGCGCGGCATCGGGCACGGTAATTTACGAGCCGTTGTTTTTGAATACGGACGAGGATGCAAAAATCCTCACCGAAAGAGCAAAAAAAATATACGAGGAATGTAATTTTTAATGAAAGAATTAAAAAGAATTTTAAGCTATACACGTCGTGCTGTTGACGATTATGCAATGATTGAAGAAGGAGATAAAATCGCTGTCGGCGTTTCTGCAGGAAAGGATTCACTTGCACTTCTCTACGCGCTTGCCGAAATGAGAAGATTTTATCCAAAGAAATATGAGCTTATCGCAATTACTGTCGATATGGGCTTCCCCAACACGAGCTTTGACGGAATCAAGGCGCTTTGCGAAAAGCTTGACGTTAAATATCATATTGCTCCCACTCAGATATATCAGATAATTTTTGAGGAGAGAAAAGAAAAAAGCCCCTGCTCTCTTTGTGCAAAAATGCGCCGCGGAGTGCT
>JAZKZP010000092.1:0-17905 GCA_045612715.1 Eubacteriales bacterium | reverse complement strand
AGTTAGAAAAAGTTAGTTTGTGTTTGGAACGGGAGGCGAAACGCCTCCCCTACAATGTATAATATTGTCTATTCGTAGGGGAGGGGTCTCCCCTCCCGCAATTTAAATTCAAACTATCTCCCCTATAAATCAAAATTTGAAATTATGGATACAAATTTACGTTATATTGGATAATACAAAGAAACCCCACCTGAAGTGCAGGTGGGGTTATAGTTTTTACATATTAGATTATCGTCGTCTGACTTGCATCGACCTTACCGTTTTGACGGTAGGGAATACCGAGATGCTCATAGGCAAGGGGAGTTACGCAACGTCCTTTAGGTGTGCGTGAGAGGAATCCGATTTGGAGCAAATATGGCTCGCAAACGTCCTCAATTGTGATTGCTTCTTCGCCTATTGTTGCTGCTATAGTGTCAAGACCAACGGGTCCACCGTTGTAGAAACGAATGATAGTTTCAAGCATACGTCTGTCAAGACTATCAAGACCAAGCTCGTCAATTTCAAGCTTGTTAAGGGAATATCTTGCTATCTCGCAGTTGATAATTCCGTCGCCCATAACCATTGCGAAGTCACGAACACGCTTAAGCAAACGGTTTGCGATACGTGGAGTACCTCTTGAACGGCTCGCCAATTCAAGTGCGCCGTCTTCAGTAATACTAATGCCAAGAATTTTTGCGCTTCTCTTGATGATTGTCGCAAGCTCTTCGGGGGTGTAAAGCTCAAGCTTCAAAAGAACACCAAATCTGTCACGCAAGGGAGTTGTCAGCTGACCTGCTCTTGTTGTAGCACCGATGAGTGTGAATTTGGGCAAATCAATTCTAATGCTTCTTGCGGCAGGGCCTTTACCGATAATGATGTCAACGGAATAGTCCTCCATAGCGGGATAAAGCACCTCTTCGATGGAACGTGAAAGGCGATGGATTTCGTCGATGAAAAGCACGTCGCCATTTTCAAGACCCGTGAGAATTGCAACAAGGTCGCCCTGCTTTTCGATTGCAGGACCTGAGGTGATTTTAATATTTACTCCCATCTCATTTGCGATGATATGAGAAAGAGTTGTTTTACCAAGTCCGGGAGGGCCATAGAGAAGCACGTGGTCGAGCGCGTCACCACGGAGTTTTGCCGCTTCAATATAGATTTTAAGGTTTTCTTTCGCCTTTTCCTGACCGATGTATTCGTCTATGCTCTGTGGTCGAAGCTCGTTTTCACGTGCGTCTTCACCTGTCATCGAGGGAGAAACAGTGCGGTCTTCATAATTATTTTCAAAATCAAAATCTTCTTCGTAACGCATCTTTTTCCTCCTTATTTGCTAAGATTTTTAAGCGCAAGACGAATAATATCGTCGGTTTCTTTGTTTGAAATGTCAACTCCACGAAGTGCGGCAACTATTTCGCTCTTGGTATATCCAAGGACGAGAAGGGCACTTTGCGCGTCGGAGAGTTTTGAACTTCCTGCGGGCGCGGATACGCGTCCTGCAGGTGCATTTTGTGGCACGGAAATGCTTTCGCTAAAGTTCTTTGAAACCTTATCTTTAAGCTCAAGAACGATTCTTGCTGCCGTCTTTGCACCGATTCCGTTTGCTTTTGAAATAGCTTTTGTATCTTCATTCATAATTGTGATGAAGAGCTTGTCGGGTGAGAATACGGACAAAATAGCAATAGCCGCCTTTGGTCCAACGCCTGAAACTGTTATGAGAAGCTTAAATGCCTCAAGCTCGCTTTCACTTGCAAAGCCGAAAAGCTCAATTCCGTCCTCACGAACTGCCATATAGCTGTAAAGACGAACAATTGGCGCTTCCGCAACTGACAAGTGTGGGGGCATAGCTTCGTAAGTCGTTTGTGTAATAGTCAATTTATAGCCAACGCCGTTTGCATCGAGCACGGCAAAGCCATAATCAAGGTGGGCAAGCTTGCCCTCAATATAATAAAACATCAGTTTTCTCCTTCTGTTTCGATTGTTTCTTCGTTTTCGCTCTCTATGGTAACGGGAGCGCATTTTTTCTTTCTAACACATTCAAATACAATCAAGCCGATGAATACTACGGTAGAAGCAATAGAAATGATACCCGTTGTTACATAAATATCGGGCATATATTTGAATTCTATTTCGTGCTCACCCACGTTTTCAATGTCGAATGCCATAAGAGAATCGCCGTAAACGGAATAGGTTTCAACCTGCTCTCCGTCAACGTAAACCTTCCAACCCTTGTCATAGGGAATGGTGGTCATTATCGTTTTGTTTTCTTCGTGAGTTTTGATTGAGCCAAAAATGTGGTCATCAGTTGATTTTTCATCAGTTATAAGATTGGTTTGTGCAAGCTTTTCAAATGCGCGTTCAAACTCGTCCATATCGAGAGTATAAAGATAATCTGTATGCTTAAAGAAATACATTTTACCCTCGGGGAGATAGAATTTAAGACTTAGTTCTTCGCCCTCCTCACGATAACCCAAGAAAACGATTCTTGAGTATTTGCTCACCTCAACGTATTTTTCATCGTTGATGTGAAGTGTAAAGGAACGCTCATATCCAGAGGGAAGATATAGGTATAAAGGTCCGCTGTTTTCTACTGCGAACAAGAATTCAAACGCTTCTTCTTCAGAGTCGTCCGAGGAAGCGGAGTACTCCATACCTCCGCCGACAGTACCAAGACTACCAATAAGCTCATAATTTTTTCTCAAGGGAATACTTGTGAAGAAGTTGACCGTATCCTGCTCGGTATTTCCTACTAACGCATTAAGCAAAATATTTTGAACCTCAAAGGGATTTTTGATGCCTTCTTCTACCTTTAAATCGTATTGAAGGTTGGTTTCAAGCTCTAAAAGTGCTTTATCAACGCCAAAGGCAAGTCCCAAAGCATAAGGATTTTTATATGCGTAATAGTTTTCGTCCTCTGCAACCTTATCGTAGAAACTGTCCATAAATGCATTTTGTATTAAGGTTTCTTTGTTGAACTCATTTTGTGTATTGGAGTAGATATACTTTATACCCAAAATAGAGTCCGTTATCACAGTTGAACCATAATATTGAGTCCAATGTGCATCAACGTAAAAGCCGAGATAGTCAAGAAGGTCGATTGCTTTTTGATTAAGGGTTGATGTTGAGTTTGAAAGTCCCTTGATATTAAGAGCCATATTATCGTTTGTACAACGGTGAGTTGTCTTTTCCGAACGGTAAAATGTCTTGTCCTGCGCCTGCACCTGCTCAACTATGGGGGTTAAGTTTTGGAAATAGTCATAATATGAAGAATACGTACCCCAACCAATGTCATATCTCATTGAGGCAAAGGTTACGATTCCGTTTACTAAAAGCTCAACGCAAACAGCAGCCAAAAGAATTTTGCTCATTTTTTCTTTGTTTTGAGATTTTATCAAATAGCAAACGATGGCACCAATAGCAAAGATTGCAACTATGGTAAATACCACAACCCAGAAAAATGGCAATTCACCCGCGGTAAAGCCGTATTTGTAAACCTCAGTATCCTGAAGAATGAAGTTGGGGAATGTCATTTTTTGAGCAATGAGCAAAAGGGCAATGATAGAAGCGCCGGTTGCAAATATCTTCTTTGGTGAATGCTCTTGAATTTCGCAATATCCCTTATATGCCATAATGAGCATAAGGAAAATAAGAATGAAGCTATAGCGGTAATTCAAGCAGTTTGGCATTTGGAAGCCGTGCATTACAAGGTCTGTGGGATTTATTACCATTATCAAGATATAAAGCAACAAAAAGCTGCCGTAAAATATCTTTTCTCTTGATTTTACGCGCTTTGCCATTACATAAATAGGCAGCATAAAAAGTGTGAGAACACCGCAATAGAGAAGTGGCAATCCCTCATGCATAACGGTGTCATAAGAGCCGGGCAAAAGCTTTGGGAAAAGGTCGAAAAGGTCAAATCTTGCAACAAAATCCCAATTTGGCTCACTGAATTCATTTTTGCCGAACTGAAGTGAATAATAAGCCGCGCCCACCACGAATGAGGAAATTCCGATGCCGATAACGGTTGAAAAACCAATTCTGAATAATGATTTTATAAAGTGGAATTTTTCGCCAAGTGGATTGATGACTTCTTTTTCTTCCTTGAAATATGTGAAGAAGAAGCAGAAAAGCGTGTACCAGCAAAGCATATAGCCAATGTAATAATGGCTCATCATTACAAGCGCCAAAATGCCAATGTAAAGAAGGTACTTTTTAGCTTTAATCAATCTTTCGATAGCGTATGTGAGAATGGGCAAAAGGAAGAGCCCGTCAAGCCACATTATATTGTTTTGATAGGTTATCGCATAAGCCGAAAGGGCATACATCGTGGCAAAAAGGACGATATTATATTTGTTCGGACTTTTGGTTTGCTTGTGAAGATAGAAGCCAAAGAAAAGACCGCAAAGTCCTATTTTGATGAGAATTATGGTCAAAAGAGCAAAGAGCATCATTGACTTTGGAAACAGAACTACTATATATGAAAGCGGACTTGCTACGTAGTAAGCATAGATACCCATAAACTCACCGCCGAGCGAACGAGAAAAGGAGTAGAGCAGTGAAGCGTCACCGAAAACAAATTCTCGCAGTGCCTCATAGAAATAAACGTACTGTGCGTTTAAGTCAAGCGTTAGGACAGAAAGGTCGCCAAATGGCTTGTGACCGAGTGCGATGTAAATTCCAAGCATAAGGAGTGCAGGAATAATAAAAGCATAACCAAGATAGCCATATTCATTTTTATAAGTCAGCAATTTTTCATTGCTTTTTATTTTAGAAAATGGATTTTTAAACTTCATATCAAGTCACCTCAAATAGTTTCTATATTGTGAGAAACAATGAATTTTTTAATGGATTTTTCAAATTTTATTCTATCTATCGTCATATCGCGTGAGCACCCAAGGCATATAACACGAACATCACTTCCAACGCGCATTATCTTAAATTGATTTGAGCCACAGGGGTGTTCTTTTTTCATTTCTACAATGTCGCCAACGAACAATTTTATAATTTTCATTTCTGCCTCCATAGGTTAGACCGAAAAAATTCATATACACAACTATTATATCACAAAATTCATTACAAGTAAATGGTAATTTCAAATATTTTTTATATAATATTATTATATATTACTTACAAAAGTATTTGACTTTTAAGGATTTTTATGGTATAATGATAAATTGATAAAGTGTGCAAAGGAGTATTGACGTGATTATACTTGGAATTGACCCCGGTGTTGCTATTGTGGGTTTTGGCGTAATTGAATATAGTGGCTCAAAGTTTCGAACACTTGATTACGGGGTAATTCGTACACCTGCGCATACGGATACTGAAAAGCGACTTGCAACGATTTATCGTGAGCTTAAGGCGATAATTGAGAAATATCATCCCGATGCTATGGCAGTTGAAGAATTGTTCTGGAATACCAACCAAAAAACAGGTATTGCCGTTGCCGAAGCGCGTGGGGTAATCCTTCTTTGCGCAGAGCTTTTGGGGGTTGAGATTTTTGAATATACACCCCTTCAGGTAAAGCAAAGTATCGTTGGCTACGGTAGAGCAGAGAAAAACCAAGTTATTACTATGGTGCAGATGTTCTTGAATATCAAAGAAAAAATAACACCCGACGACGCTGCCGATGCTTTGGCAATAGCAATTTGTCACGCACATGCAGGCTCGTCGAAGATTTCAAAATACTATAACAAAAAACAAACTTACGGAAAGGTTTATTAATATGTGGAGTGCAAATAATTGGAAAGACTATCAGCTTCTTGACGCGTCCGATGGAGAACGCCTTGAAAGATGGGGAAAATACATACTCATTCGTCCCGACCCACAGATAATTTGGCACAGCGAAAGAAACGCGCCCGAATGGAAGAGAGCAGACGGAATTTATCGCAGAGCCAACACGGGCGGCGGTAAATGGGTGAAGAAAAATCTCCCTGAAGAATGGAATATTAATTACGGCGACCTCGGTTTTGTGCTTCGCCCCATGGGATTTAAGCATACGGGACTTTTCCCCGAACAAGCTGCTAACTGGGATTGGTTCACAGAGCTTATCAAGAACGCGGGCAGACCTATTAAGGTGCTTAACCTTTTTGCATACACGGGTGGTGCTACTGTTGCGGCTGCAAAGGCGGGCGCATCCGTTTGTCACGTTGACGCGGCAAAGGGAATGGTAGCTCAGGCAAAGGAGAATGCAAAGCTTTCGGGTCTTGAAGATGCTCCCATTCGTTATATCGTTGACGATTGCAAGAAATTCGTGGAACGTGAAATTCGTCGCGGAAATAAATATGATGCGATTATTATGGACCCACCCTCTTATGGTAGAGGTCCTTCGGGCGAGATTTGGAAGATTGAGGACAGCATTGACGACCTTGTTGCACTCACTTCAAAGGTGCTTTCGGATAAGCCCTTGTTCTTCCTTATAAACTCATATACAACGGGACTTTCTCCTCTTACGATGAGCTATATCGTTGTCCTTCGCATTTCTAAAGTTTACGGTGGCAAATGTGAAGCGAGCGAGATTGCCCTCCCCGTAAAATATACAGGTGGCTTTATGCCTTGTGGCGCAAGCGCTCGTTGGCAGGAAAGCAAATAAGACATAAAGAAAGGAAAACACGTAGTGAATTCTGATTCTTACATCAAAATAGAGAATTTGTGCGCAAGCTATGAAGAGGATGACGGCGGCAAAACAAGTGTCTTAAAGAACGTTTCGCTCGAAATAAAAAAGGGCGAATATCTTGCAGTGCTTGGTCATAACGGCTCGGGTAAATCTACTCTTGCAAAGCTGCTTAATATGATACTTGAAGCCGATTCGGGCAAAATATATATCGACGGTAAGGAAATTACCGACCCCGAGATGACCGAAGAAGACGTTTTTGAGCTTCGCAAAAAGGTTGGAATGGTTTTCCAAAATCCCGATAATCAGCTTGTTGCAACAATAGTTGAAGATGACGTTGCATTCGGTCCCGAAAATCTTGGAATTGAGCCAAAAGAGATTCGTCGCAGAGTTGACGAAGCACTTAAGGTGGTTGGAATGCAAGAGCACGCAAAAAGCGAGCCTGCTCGCCTTTCGGGTGGACAAAAGCAGAGAATTGCTATTGCGGGCATTTTGGCTATGCAGCCCGAATGTATGATTTTTGACGAATCGACTGCTATGCTCGACCCTCTTGGCAGACGCGATATTATGAATACAATCGAAAAGCTCAACCGCGAGCACGGAATTACCGTTATTATGATCACTCACTATATGGATGAGGCGGCAAGAGCTAATAGAATAGTTGTTCTTGACGACGGTGAAATACTTATGGACGGCACACCTGCTGAGATTTTTGAAAATCCTGAAAAGCTCACATCCTGTGGACTTGACGTGCCCCAGTGTGTTGCGCTCGTTCATTCACTTAAAAAACAAGGAATCAAAATTGAAGGAGAGTGCCATACTCCCTCTGCATGCGCAGATGCGATAGAAAAGGCACTTAAGAGATAAAATGGCAAAAATTAAACTTCAAGATGTTTCGTTCTTTTATGGCAAAGGAACAGCATATTGCAAAGAAGCGCTTAAAAAAGTTAATATAGAGATAAAAGATGGCTCGATAACAGGTCTTATTGGTCACACGGGAAGTGGAAAAAGTACAATGCTTCAGCTTCTTAACGGACTCTCAACACCGAGCGAAGGCAAGGTGTTTCTTGACGGCGTTGACATTTGGGAAAAACCGAAGGAGATTGGCAAGGTTCGTTTTCGTGTTGGACTTGTTATGCAGTATCCCGAATATCAGCTCTTTGAAGAAACAGTTGAAAAGGATATCGCATTTGGCCCTAAAAATATGGGACTTAGTGATACTGAAATAGCAGAAAGAATAAGAGAAGCTATAGATTTCGTAGGACTTGATGCTGATGTGCTTCAAAAGAATCCCTTTGACCTTTCAGGTGGTCAAAAGAGAAGAGTTGCTATTGCAGGCGTAATTGCTATGCGCCCCGAGGTGCTTGTTCTTGACGAGCCCGCGGCAGGGCTTGACCCACAGGGACGTGACGTTATTCTGAACGGAATTTTCAAATACCGTGAAAAAACGGGCGCAACTGTTATTATAGTGAGTCACAGTATGGAGGATATGGCTCGTCTTTGCGACGATATTATCGTTCTTTCAAAAGGTGAGGTTGTGCTTAACGGCACGCGAGATGAGGTGTTCTCACAGTCCGAGATGCTTGAAAGAATCGGACTTGCCGTTCCGCAGATAACTCTGCTTATGCACGAGCTTAACGCACGCGGAATTAAAGTCAATAATGGAATTTATACTGAAGAAGCAGCAGTAAATGAAATTGCCGCTTTGTTGAAAGGTAAGAAATGAAGAATATAACTTTAGGACAGTATTATGCTGTCGATTCACCGATACATCGTCTTGACCCAAGAGTGAAGATAGTTTTGGCACTTTTGTATATCGTTATCGTATTTTTGTGCTCAAACGTTCTTTCAATGGCGCTTTTGCTTGCTTCGGCTTTTGCGCTCATATTCTTGTCAAGAATACCAACAAATATAGTTTTAAAATCAATAAAGCCAATCGTATTTATCATTGCTTTTACTGGCATAATCAATATCTTTTGGACAACCGGAGAGGGCGCTCCTCTTCTTGACCTTGGCTTTGCTCAGATTTATAAAGAGGGAATTGTGAACGCAATTTTCCTCATTGTGAGAATTATCGTGCTTATTATTGGAAGCAGCATTTTGCTCACATATACCACAACGCCAATAGCTTTAACTGATGGCATTGAGAGATTGCTCTCTCCCTTGAAAAAGATTGGTTTGCCTGTTCACGATTTTGCCATGATTATGACTATTGCGCTTCGTTTTATTCCCACTCTTATGGAAGAAGCCGATAAGATTATGAGTGCGCAAAAGGCAAGGGGCGCAGATTTCACAAACGGTAGCTTGATTCAAAGAGCTAAAGCACTTATTCCCATTCTTATTCCTCTTTTTTCATCCTCAATTAGACATGCGCTCGACCTTGCAACTGCAATGGAGTGCCGTTGCTATAAGGGTGGAGAGGGAAGAACGAGAATGAAGATTTTGCATTGCCAAGCAAGTGATATTTTTGCACTTTTCTTGGTTATCACACTTGGTGTTGCAGTTGTTTGTATCAATATATTTTTAACACCGTTTTTGCCCTTTTAAGAGGAACTGAAAATGAAATTATTACTAAAAATAAGCTTTGTTGGAACAAATTATTGCGGATATCAGGTGCAACCCGATAAGCCCACGGTTCAGCGCGAGCTTAACGAGGCGGCGAAAAGAATTTTCGGCTTTGATTGTGACATAGTTGGTTGCAGCAGAACGGATAGTGGAGTGCATGCTAATGAATTTTTCATCTGCGTTTCTAAAAAAGGTGAAAATTCACTTGATTGCACAATACCGATGGACAAAGCACCACTTGCGTTCAACTCGTTGTTGCCCGAAGATATTGCAGTTTTAGAAGCTAAAATGGTTGAAGATGAATTTCATCCAAGATATGACGTAAAGCATAAGGAATACATCTATAAAATATGGAACAACCCCATTAAAAATCCATTTTTTGCACATAGTGCATATCACGTTCCACAAAAATATACCGATGAAACGCTCGAAAAAATGAACGAAGCTGCGCAGTACTTTTGCGGTAAGCACGATTTTTGCAGCTTTATGGCGCAGGGTTCAAAGATTGTTGATACCACGCGTGAAATTAAATACGCGCAAGTATATCGTGAGGGCGATTTTATCATCTTCAAGGTCGCAGCGGACGGATTTTTATACAATATGGTGCGCATTATGACGGGTACACTTTTGCTCGTTGCACAAAGAAAAATTGAGCCTTGCGACATTGAAAAAATTATAGAAGGCAAAGACAGAAAAAATGCAGGCTCGACCGTGCCTGCGTGCGGTTTGTATCTGAATAAAGTAGAATACTAAGAAAAGAGGTGGGGAAATATGAATTTTGATATGAACAAAATAATTGAAAAATTAAGATATAACCCCAACTCCGTAAAGAAGAATTACGATGGAAAAACAGATATTTATCTTGCCAAAGTAAGCTACAGATATGCGTATTTTAAGCGAATTTTGTGCATACTTTTGGTTGTGGTCATGGTGGCTTTTCTGTTTTCGGGAAGTTTAACTTATGAAAAGCTTTTCTATTTGACAAAGGATATAAAGCTTTCAAATGACTATGTTAATTCCGTTCACGATACAATAACCTATAACGTTGGTAATTCGCAGGATTTTGCCGTATATCGCGGTGGTCTTGCTGTTGCAAGCCGAGAAAAATTATCCATTTTTTCTGCAGGTGGCAGAGAGCTTTTTTTCTCAAATCACAGTTTGGGAAATCCCACGCTTGAGGTGAGTAATCAAAACATACTTTTATATGACGTGGGTGGCAAAGAATTTTCACTTTATAATTCTTTTACTAAAATAAAAGAAGAAAAGCTTGAATATTCGATTTATGGCGCAGATATGTCTGAAAATGGTGATTTTGCTCTCATCACACAATCAGAAAAATACGATTCCGTGGTCAGAGTTTATAAAGGAAACGGAACGACCTATAATTACAATTTTTCAACCGAGCGTGTATTTTCCGTGTCACTTTCGAAAAACGGAAAACAACTTGCGGTGCTTTTAGGTGATAGCGAAGGCGCTCAAATGCAAAGTGAGATACGCTTGTACAACGTAGGAAAAAACGATTATAAGAGTGCAAAAATTACTTTTAGCGGTGTTCCTTACGAGCTTAAAATTTTAGATAACGGAAGTGTTTTCGTTGTCGGTGAAAAGGGAGTCAATGCTTTTAATTCAAACTTGAGTTTAACAGGTGAATATTTAAGCGACAGTGAAATATATCTATACTCTTTTGGGGAAGATAATATTGCTATTGCAGATGTTTCAGGTGAAGCAGGAAGAACACGGGTGTTGCTTCTTAACAAACGAGCAAAAATTGACAAGGAATATCAAATGGACGAACCGCTAATCAATCTTAGCTTGCTTGAAAATGATTTGTTCTTGCAAAAGCTTGGTGGATTTGAAAAAATTGATACTGCTTTAGGCAAATCATATAACATTTCAATGGTTGCATCTGATTTTAAGATGATTCCGATTGACAAGGATACGGTAGTTGTTTGCAATGATTCCTATGCTAAATTTATAGAATTTGATAACTAATGGAGGTATGAATATGACAACTCTTCAAATTATAGCTGACGTTATTGTTGGACTTATTATTGCTTTAATGGTGTTTTTGGGTGTAAAAAGAGGATTTGTTAAGTCCTTTTTCAAAAGCACAAAAATATTTTTTGTTATTCTCGTAACAATACTTATTGGTTCTTTGGTGGTTTCTCTTTGCCAAAATTTGTTTGTGAATTCTTGGTTTGAGGGAACGGTTAGCGATAAGCTCGTGGAAAGAGCCGAATCTCTTGAAGGTGAGCTTGACTTTGCATGGGTTAAAGAGAGTGTTCCCGTTGTGTTTGCAAATCTTGTTTCTATGGATGAGCTTGAGAAGGATTTTTCCTCTCTTTCAGGAAATAAAACCGAGATTGCAAGAGAAATTGGCGAGAAAATTGAAGACGCTGTTATCGACGTGGTATCTAACGTGATTGGCTACGTTTTGGCATTTGTGCTTTCATTTATCATTTGTACCGTTGCCATTCTCATCATTCAAAAGGTATGGGAAATGCCCGTGCTTGGATGGTTGAATCACCTTGCGGGAGTTCTTTGGGGAATTGCAAGTGCATATCTTTGGACCAGTGTTGCAGTCTGTATCATAGCATGGATTTTCGGCAACGATTTTGTTGAAGGAACTTTAATTACAAATTTGATTTATAAAATAGGTTTATTTACTTTTTAATTTGGTAATACCGAGGAGGTATTTATATGTTAATGTGTTCAAGATGCCATAAAAGAATGGCAGTTGTATTTATAACCAAGCTTGAAAACGGAGAGAAGAAGAACGAGGGCGTTTGCATTACCTGTGCAAAGGAGCTTGGACTTCCTCTTGACAATATGCTTGGTGATATGATGAATAAGCTTGGTATATCGTCTGAGGAGCTTGCGGGCATGGAGGATGATATGGCAAAAATGATGGAGGACGGCGGAAACCTTCCCGATATAATGGGTGAGGACGTTGGTGATGACGAAGCAACAACTCCCGCAATCGACCTTCAAAAGCTTTTCGGTGGCAATAATAAGCCTGCAAAGCATACACCCCAAGAGAGTGGTAAAGCAGGTGCCGATGAAAAGAAAAAAGAGAATAAGAATAGAAAATTCCTTGATTCATATTGTAAAAATCTCAATGCCGAGGCAATTTCAGGCAAGCTCGATGCCATAGTCGGCAGAGAAAAGGAGCTTGCACGCGTGATTCAAATTTTGTCACGTCGTCAAAAGAACAATCCCTGCCTTATCGGTGAACCCGGTGTTGGTAAAACAGCCATCGCAGAAGCTCTTGCACAAAAAATTGTGCGCGGTGACGTTCCTTATAAGCTCAAAAATAAAGAATTGCACTTGCTCGACCTCACAGCTCTTGTTGCGGGAACTCAATTCCGCGGTCAGTATGAGAGCCGTTTGCTCGGACTTCTTAAAGAGGTTAAGGAGGCAGGTAATATCATTCTCGTTATCGACGAGGTGCATAATATCGTGGGAGCAGGAAACAGTGAGGGAAGCGTGAGCACTGCGAATATGCTCAAGCCCGCGCTTTCTCGCGGTGAGATTCAGGTGATCGGTGCAACCACACTTAACGAATATAGAAAATATATCGAAAAGGATTCAGCTCTTGAGAGAAGATTCCAGCCCGTAAAGGTTGAAGAACCCTCAATTGAAGAAACACTTGAAATGCTTAAGGGAATTAAGCATTATTACGAAGCATTCCACCAAATCAAGATTCCAAATGAAATTTTAAAGAGTGCAGTTGTGCTTTCCGAAAGATATATAACCGATAGATATTTGCCCGATAAGGCGATTGACCTTCTTGACGAAGCAGCGGCTAATCTTTCCCTCAATTCTGCTTCACTTAATAAGAGCATTGAGATTAGAGAACAGCTTTTGGCAATTAGAAAGGATAGGGAAGCGCTTGAGGCAACTCCACCCGATTCTCCTGATAATGCCGATGCTTATGAGAAGATAGCGAAACTCAAATCAAGAGAAATCAAGCTCGCTGACGAACTTAAAATGCTTGAGGGTGAGTGTGAAAACATCATTCTCACAACAGCAGAGCTTGCCGACGTTGTTGAGGTTTGGACGGGAGTTCCTGCGCTTACAGTAAGTGCAAACGAGTATGAGCAGATTGATAAGCTCGAGGAAAGATTAAAGACTCACATCATCGGTCAGGATAAGGCTGTAAATTCAATTTGCCGTGCGATAAAGAGAAATAGAGCAGGCATTTCTTATAAGAGAAAGCCCGTTTCGTTCATCTTTGCAGGTCCTACGGGCGTTGGTAAGACCGAGCTTGTAAAACAGCTTGCAAACGACCTTTTCCATTCTCCCGAAACACTCATTCGCCTTGATATGAGTGAGTTTATGGAGAAGCATTCCGTGTCTAAAATCATCGGAGCGCCTCCCGGATATGTTGGTTATGATGAAGCAGGTCAGCGCACCGAAAAGATACGCAGAAGACCTTATTCCGTTATCCTTTTTGACGAGATTGAAAAGGCGCATCCCGACGTTTTGAACGTGCTTTTGCAAATTCTTGACGACGGTAGAGTGACCGACGCACAGGGAAGAACAATTAACTTTGAAAACACAATTTTGGTTATGACAACCAACGCAGGCTCAACGTATTCTTCGGGTAGAGCAGGCTTTGCAACTGCAGATAATATTTCTGCTGAAGAAGCACGTACAATGAAGGCACTTGAAGGATTTCTGCGTCCTGAATTCATCAACCGTGTTGATGAGATAATCACATTCAATTCTCTCACAGAGGAGAATTTTGAAAAGATTGCAGAAATTATGCTTGGTGAACTTAAAATGGCTTTGGCAGAAAAGGGAATTGAGCTTTCTTATAGTGCAAATGCACTTAAATTCATTGGCGAAAAGTCCTATTCTGCAAAATTTGGCGCAAGAAATATGAGAAGATTTATTCAGACTCATATCGAGGACGCAATCGCAGAAAAGGTTATTGCCGACTATAATAGAACAATTTCCAAAGTACACATTTCAGTTGAAAATGATGAAATAGTTGTTACTTGTATGTAAATAAAAAGTGATTTGTCTTGTGGCAAATCACTTTTTTATATTTTTGTAAGATTTCTGCTTTTTGAGAGTCTTATAGTTGACAAGGAATATTTCCGCGTGTTAAAATGATAAAAAAATTAGGAGATTAGGCTATGAAAAGACAACTATCAATATTGTTATTGTTGTGTACTCTTACGTTATTGCTTTCATCTTGTATGATAGAACAAATTGAAAAACCGCAAAATACTAACCTTGAGCATTGGCTATTGGATTCACCGTACAATAAAAATTGGACCGAATTGCCGGATGACTTTTGGATGGACGATTATTTGGGCAAATCGTATTTGGCAGAAGGATATGAGCCCATTGTTGACGAAAACGGCAATCTAACAGCTCCCGAGCATTGTGTAATATATGATACAGGAAATTACCCACTTAGTGATAAGGGTGTGAAAAGAATTACGAGCATACGCATAACCGACCCTCAAATTTATGTGTTTGGCTTGACAATTAACTCCACACGAGAAGAAATTAATGAAGCTATGACGAAAAATGGATTTGAAGTTAGATATATGCGCCCTGCGGATACTGCAATCTCATACCAAAACGAACAATATCGCATTATTTTTTATTCAAATAATCAGTTTTATAAAGATAGCATTAAAATTAATTTGATAAATAGAACCAGCTCGTTCGAAATCACTTTTGGAAATCTTTATGAAATACAACAATATTTTGATAGACTAAATTAATTGCTGTTAAAAAGGAGGAATATTATGAAAAAATTAGTTGCTTTATTTATTTTGATGAGTGTGTTTGCAATTTTTCTTTCTTCGTGTAGTTATCCCAGTATGGAGCAATGGTATATATATGCTGTAAAACGTTATGAGGTATTTTCAAATGGACAAACTCAATATAAAGATATAGGGGCAACCTTCCATGAAATATCTCCTTGGATTGTGGATAACGAAATGACTTATATAGATTTCAAATGGAATGGTGAGGTTATTTTCAAGCCGTACGACTCTGATGAAGTGCTTGTTGGAAAATATGAGCATGATCTTAGCGGTAAGTTGCAGATTATATTTGAAAATGGTGAAAGTGTTGAGTATGGTAGCGCGCGTTTTTCGTATATTTTGGGTGGTCCTACTTTGCCCGAATACGAGGCATATGTGAAGTTTACTTTCAGGGGAATTTATTATAGATTTGGCATTGAAAATGGCGCTCAGTCTGAAAATTATTATGACAAAATGGAGAAATTTGCTCAAAGGATAAGGAATAATGACAAGGGGTTACTCCAAAAAGGTTATGTAAATAATGGAAAATTAAAATATGATACAGAAACGTGGACAATTGATCTATTTGAGGAGGGCTATGTGCGAGTGACTGCAGTTAAAGTAACTTCTGATAACAAAATTACTGTTCTTGACTATATTCCTAATGGTGAATGCTATTTCTATAGAGATTCCGTGAAGTGTGTTATGTACTTTATTGAATGAATAGTAAAAAAACGATAACATAATAACAAAATTGACCCGACGGTTTTTACGTCGGGTTTTTCAATTATGGTAAAGGTTTTAAATTGGAATTTTGGGAAAGGACTCACGTTCGAAATATAATTAACATCAAGGCGGACGCGCAGTGCGCGCCCCTACTACCTCGTTTCATCTAAAACTTGACAAAACATTATCTCCGCCGACGCGCGTGGGCGCGTCATCCTCGAGCACCGGGGTTCCCCGAAACGAACGAAGTTGAGTTTTGGGGGTTCGCGGATGCGAAGGATCTTGGCGGAACGCAAGTGTAAACTTTTAGATGAAACGAGGTACTACGATGATTGTTATCATTTTATAGAAAATTTGTAGCCATAAAATTAACAAAACGGCTACAAATTAACAAACAAATCACATCAAACTACGTAGGGGCGCACTGTGTGCGTCCGCCTATAAATCGGGATTTAGCGGTGAGATGAATTGTTTTTGTAACGGACAGTCGGGGACGCCTGTCCCTACAACAATCGCGGTATTTTTTTCGTTAAACAATAGCCGTAAATTAAGCAAAATGGCTACGAATATGCTATAAAAATATATCATACTCCGTAGGGACAGGCGTCCTCGACTGTCCGTTGTTCAACAAAACTAACATCTCTATAAATCAAAATTTGAAACAATAAAAAGCTCCCTTATATAAAGGGAGCTTTATTTTATAAACTATTAAAAACTTCGGGTAGAGCATCAATAATATCACTTGCCATTACTGAATATTCTGACAGCTTTTCACTTGCGATATCGCCTGCAAGTCCGTGGATATATACACCGAGTGTTGCAGCGATATACGGTTTGCATCCCTGTGCTAATAGCCCTGCGATAACTCCGTCAAGGACGTCGCCCGAGCCACCCGTACTCATTCCACTATTGCCACTTTGGTTGACGTAAATTGCATCTCCATCAGGCATTGCAACTGTGGTGTGGTGATCTTTGAGTACGCAAATCACGTTGTTTATACCGGCAAAATTCTGAGAGAAATAGGGTATATCTTGCGTAATTTCACTCAATTCCATTCCTGTTAATCTTGACATTTCAAGTGGGTGGGGAGTAATGATCATATTTTTATTGAAACATTTTAAAAGCAGGGGATTCTTTGCTATGAGGTTAAGCGCATCCGCATCAATGATGAGTGGGCAATCGCATTTTGAAAGTGTGAATTTCAAAATTTCAAGTGCATCTTCACTTGTTGAAAGTCCCATTCCGATGGCAATAACATCGGCTTTTTTTATGGAAGATTCAAGTTTGTTGAAATCAATCTTTTTCTCCCAAACTGATAAAACTGCTTCGGGAATAAGTGTTTGCAAAACAACACGGTTGTCCTCATGTGTGAAAATTTCAACAAGCCCACAGCCGGTGCGATAAGCCGCCTTTGCGCTGAAATACGGTGCGCCACTCATACAAGGCGAGCCACCTATGATAAGCACTCGACCACAAGAGCCCTTGTTAGAATTTTCTTGTCTTTCGGGGAGTAATTTATTAATATCATTAAACGAATATGAAAATTTACGCATCGTTATTTTCCTCATCATCATACTCTTTAATACCGTTCATAGTACTTGCAACCTTGAATCCGTCAATTTCACCGCGTTGCATAGCACCGAAAATTCGATAACGGAGTCCCTTGTGCTTAATGTCAAGCTCACGAAGAAGTGTTTTCATTTCTTCACGCTCTGTGTTACCATCTGCAGGACAGGTTGATTTTACAACGGGTAACTCTGCCTTTTCTGCAAACTGACGAACACTTTTTTCAGCCGCATAGAGAAGTGGACGAATCATTGTCAAATCAATTCTTGAAAGGTACGTTACGGGTGAGAAGCAACCGATTCTGCCCTCAAAGAAAAGATTGAGCATAAAGGTTTCAATGGCATCGTCAAAGTGATGTCCAAGAGCAACCTTGTTGCAGCCAAGCTCTTTTGCTGTATTATAGAGAACACCTCTCCTCATTTTTGCCCAAAGAGAGCAGGGGCTTTTTTCTTTTCTCTCCACAAAAATTATCTGATATATCTGAGTGGGAGCAATATGATATTTAACGTCAAGCTTTTCGCAAGGCGCCTTGATTCCGTCAAAGCTCGTGTTGGGGAAGCCCATACCGACAGTAATTGCGATAAGCTCATATTTCTTTGGATAAAATCTTCTCATTCCGGCAAGCGCGTAGAGAAGTGCAAGTGAATCCTTTCCTGCAGAAACGCCGACAGCGATTTTATCTCCTTCTTGA
>JAZKZP010000091.1:0-5095 GCA_045612715.1 Eubacteriales bacterium | reverse complement strand
CTAACGACTTTCTTGTAAAACAAAAACCTTGATTTTTAAGTAATTTCTTTTATTTTGTAAACGAAATGCTGTCGAGAAAGACGATTGTTTGCACAGACTTCGATCCCCTCATCCACCACTTGCGTGGTCCCCCTTCCCCTCAGGGGGAAGGCACAGACAAATCCCAATTTGTTTGAATATTATTTCGCGAAATATGTTGCAAGTTCAGCGATTGCTATTTCGTTTTCCTCTCTTGTGAGAAGATTTTTAACCTTAACAATACCGTTTTCAAATTCACTGCCACCCATAATTACGATATGTGTGTAATTTTCTTTGAAAGCGTAGTCAATCTGCTTGCCAAATTTTTTTGTTCCGAGATAAAGCGCACAAGTTGTACCTGCATCACGAATTGATGCTGCAAGAGAGATGTATTCTTTATAAGGAACGTCGTTAAATCTTGCAACAAGCACTTTTGTTTCGCCCTGTGAAAAATCGGGAACGAGATTGTGTGTTACAAGGAAGTTTTCAAGCGTTACGTCACCCATACCGTAACCTACGCCACTAACCTTTCCGTTTTTAACAAAAAGACCAACGAGGTTATCGTATCTACCACCACCGTACATAGCGCGGTTATTTTCGGGAGCTTCATCGAACACTTCAAATACTGTACCTGTGTAATAGTCAAGACCACGGATGATACCAAAGTCGAATACGCAATATTTAGCAAGTCCTGTTTCGTTAAGGAGCGCAAAAAGATCTGCAAGCTCTTTCGCACCAACGGACTCGGGGCAGAGAGCAGTTGCTTCTTCAACACTCATTGTATAAAGCGCATCAATTTTTGCGATTTGTTCATCAGAAAGACCAAGCTCGCGCATTTCTTTTTCGTAAACCTCGCGAGGAATCTTGTTCTTCTTGTCAACAATTTTTGAAACCTTTTTCGCACCGTCAGCATCAGCTCCACTGATAGCGCAAATTACGTCATTAAAGAATCGACGGTTGTTGATATGTACCTTGAACATGGTTTCATCAGCACCGAAAACGCGCAAAATATTGATTGCACTTTCAATTACATCCATATCAGCTTCAAATCCGTCGCAGCCAAAAATGTCAACGTTGAGCTGCCAGAATTCACGAAGACGTCCTCTTTGGGGAGCTTCGCAACGGTACATATTGGGTATTGCAAACCATTTAAGGGGCATATTGAGATCGTAAATTTTTGCCGCAACCATACGAGCAACGCTGGGTGTCATTTCGGGTCTGATTGCAAGATGACGATCGCCTCTATCCATAAAATTATAAGTTTGTGTACTTGCAAGTTCTTCGCCACTCTTTGCTGCATAGATCTCAAAGGATTCAAGCATAGGAGCGTTATATTCTTCATATGCGGATTTTTCAAGAACCTCACGGATCTTACCGAAGAACCAGTTGCGGAAGCGCATCTCCGCAGGGTAGAAATCGCGCGTACCCTTATAGGGCTGTGTAGATAATAAATTATTGCTCAAAATATTGTCCTCTTTTCTATGAAAGATAAATAAACATATATATTCAGTTTAGTATAACATATTTTTTCCTATTTGTCTATAAAGAATTTTAAATTTATTTTACTATAAACAAAAAAGAGCATTGAATAAAAACTTTTTTATTGGGGTTGCAAGATATTGTGTTTGGTGGTATAATGGAGAAAACAATCAAATAAGGTAAAAATATGAAGAAAACTAACAGCATCGGTATAGCGCTTGCAATACTTGCGGCGGCATTGTATGCCATAAGCTCGCCATTTTCAAAGCTCTTGCTTGAATATATGCCATCAACGTTAATGGCAGGATTTTTATATTTAGGCGCGGGACTTGGAATGGGGCTTGTTGCAATTTTAAGAAAATTGAATAAAAAGAGGCGCACAGAGGATAAAATTACACGCGCGGACCTTCCATACACTCTTGCAATGATAGTTCTCGACATCGTCGCGCCTATATTTTTGCTTTTAGGACTTTCCTACACAACGGCGGCAAATGCGTCACTCCTGAATAATTTTGAGATAGTGGCGACAGCACTTATTGCACTCGTGATATTTAATGAAAAGATAAGCGCGAGATTGTGGCTTGGAATCGGATTTGTTGTGGTTTCGTGTGCGCTATTGTCTTTTGAGGACATCTCGAGCCTGAAATTTTCGGTTGGCTCGCTCTTTATTTTACTTGCCTGCATATGTTGGGGCATTGAAAACAACTGCACGCGCAGACTTTCAAGCAAAGACCCACTTGAAATTGTTTTACTGAAGGGGATTTTCTCGGGACTTGGCTCAATCATTATTGGAGTTGTAATAGGCGAGAAAGTAACGCACCTTTGGAGTGTGTTTGCAGTTCTTTTGGTGGGTTGCGTTGCATACGGATTTAGTATTTTCGTGTACGTTTACGCTCAGCGTCTGCTCGGCGCAGCGAGAACGAGCGCGTATTACGCAATCGCGCCATTCATTGGAGTTTTGCTTTCTCTCCTCATTTTCAAGGGAATTCCACCCTATACCTTTTTCATTGCACTCGCCCTTATGTCATTGGGCGCTTGGCTTTGCTCGTCCGACGAGCCAATATTTAAGAAAAAATAAATTTTAGAACAGATAGGAATAAAAAACTATGATTAAATTTATATGTTACCCGAAATGCACAACGTGTCAAAAAGCGAAAAAATGGCTTGATGACAACGGAATCGAATACGAGCTTCGTGATATTAAACTTGACAATCCAACCCTTCTTGAATTGACTGAATGGCACGAAAAAAGTGGTTTGCCCCTTAAAAAATTCTTCAACACAAGTGGACTTTTGTATAAATCTTTAGAGCTAAAAAACAAGTTGCCTACAATGTCAGAGAACGAGATGTTAAAACTTCTTGCAACCGACGGTATGCTTGTTAAACGTCCAATCCTTGTAGGTGGTGACTTTGTACTCGTTGGATTTAAGGAAGATGAGTGGAGTCAAAATATTAACTAAACAAAAAGAGCATTCTCTTGCGAGAATGCTCTTTTTGCTGTCATGCGATTGAATTATCCACAAAAATATGATATAATAGTTTCATCGATAAATAAAAATTTGACGGAACAATGAATCCGCTCGTCTGATAGATTTTTTATAAAACAACATTTTTCCGAAAACGTGTTGTTCAAATTTCTTTTTGCGGTTGATACAATAAAAGCACAACAAACCGAAAAGGAGAAATAAAATGAACACAGACAAAATTTACGCAGAATCCATCGCAAAGGAGTATGCTCCCAAGGACAACTCCAAAATCGTTGCACTTCGCAAGCTCGACAAGAAGGCAAAATTGCCCGCAACCATTTTCACTTATACCTTTGGTATTATTTCTGCCCTTGTTGCAGGCACGGGAATGTGCCTCTCTATGCAAGTTATCGGGGGCACGCTTCCTCTTACTGTTCTCGGAATTATCATTGGTATTATAGGCTTTACCTGCACAGGTATCAACTATCCGATTTATAAGAAGATACTTGAAAACGGCAAGAAAAAATATGCGTATGAGATTGTAGAGCTTGCAAGAGAGATCAGCGAAGGAAAGTAAGTTATCAAGGGGGGCGTCTTATGAATAAAAACGAAAGCAAATACTTTAATACGGCAATCAAAATGGACGAAGCCCTCATTGCGTTACTTGAAAAGAAGGACTTTGAATATATCACCATCAAGGAAATCTGTGATGTTGCAGGGGTAAATCGGTCAACATTTTACCTACATTATGAGAATACTTCGGATTTATTAAAGGAAACCACCATATATATCCTTGATAAACACTTTGCTTATTATTCTACCGATACAAAAGGGATTGCGGAACACTTTGAAAATTGTGAGCTCGGTGACTTGGTTTTCGTAACATCAGAATATCTTACACCATATCTCACCTTTATCAAGGAGAATCAGCGTATATTTAAGGTTGCTATCAAGCAATTCAATTCCTTGAATATGGATGAAGTGTACAGCAAAATGTTCAACCATATCTTCGATCCCATTCTCTCGCGCTTTCACGTTCCCGATAAAGAGCGTGCCTATATGATGAAATTCTATCTAATGGGCGTGTTTGCTATCGTGATGGAATGGCTCGATAAGAAGTGTTCCGACGATATGGATACGGTAATCAAGATTATCACAGATTGTGTTTTGGGCGAGAGGAATATCGATGGATAGAACACTCAAAATTGCTCTTTTTAGCTTGATTTTTAATGTTGCCTTCGGTGCATACTATCTTGTATTTGGTATTGTGTCAAGCTCGTGGTGGCTATTAACACTTGGCACTTATTACTTAATTTTAAGCATAGTTCGCTTTGCGGTGCTATCTACCAAGTCAAAGGAACACTTTATTACCAAGTTCACAGGATGGATGCTGATGGTATTATCCATTCCTCTTTCCGGAACTGTTATTCTATCGGTAGTTCGTGACAGAGGGCACGAATATCATATGATCGTAATGATTGCCATGGCGACTTATGCCTTTACTAAAATTACGCTCGCGACAATTAATCTTGTAAAATCTCGTCGTAGTACATCGGGGGCGATCATAACGCTACGAAATATATCTTTTGCGGATGCCTTTGCTTCCATCTTCGCATTACAACGCTCAATGCTTGTATCCTTTGAGGGAATGACTGAAACCGAGATATTGATTATGAACGTCGCTCTCGGCTCTGCCGTATGCGTAATAGTTTTTCTGCTCGGACTGAATCTTGTACGAAGCAAGAAAATATTGTTTAACGCTTTGAATAATTGATATATATTAACTGGGAGTCGTGTTTTTCTGCTTTGATGGCATCCGATGCACAAGATATAGTCAACAATATACCGAAATGTACCACGAAAGCAAAAAATCCTTGTATATCAAGGACTTTCGGGCAATTTTTAACGATAAAAAGAAAACAGTAGGTTGATATGATTGTATCAACCTACTGTTCGTTATTTGGCAGAGAATAGGGGATCTCGTTCTTGAATTTTGCAAAACATCCGATTAACTTTATATGTTATGTTTTGCAAAATTCTTCGGTCACCGTTCAAAAACAGCGCACCGTGCTGTTTTTTCACTGCGTTCGAATCCCATTGTATATCCTCGCTAAAAACAAAAAAGCACTCAC
>JAZKZP010000090.1:0-3270 GCA_045612715.1 Eubacteriales bacterium | reverse complement strand
TACTTTTCTTTTATAACGGGTCGTCGGGGACGCCGACCCCTACTGCTTTGCGCTGATATTATTGGGGAAAGCGCGAAGCTGATTAAAAGTTTTTTGCTTACTTTTTTTCAAAAAAGTAAGCGACAAATCAAAATTTGAAATACTTAAGAAAGGAGCGTGATTTTATGTCAACAAAAGCAGAGTTGCTTGAAAAAGCCAATGGTCTGCCACTGTGCCCCGGTGTCTATATTATGCGTGACCGTGCGGACAAGGTTATCTACGTTGGCAAGAGCGCAAAGCTCAAAAATCGCGTTTCCCAGTATTTCCAAAACAGCGAAAAGGATGTTAAAACCTCTAAAATGGTTGCGTCCGTTTTCGAATTTGACTACATCCTTTGCGATACCGAAATCGAGGCGCTCTCACTTGAAAATTCACTCATCAAGCAATATAATCCAAGGTATAACATTCGCTTAAAGGACTCAAAGTCATACCCATATATAAAAATAACTAACGAAGAATATCCACGCATAATGTTCACACGCACGCGTCTTGCCGACAAGGCGAGATATTTTGGTCCATATACGGGCGCGTCGATTGTGTTTGGCATTATGTCACTTTTAAATAAAACATTGGGCATTCCAAACTGTAAACTACACTTTCCAAAGGATATTGGCAAGGGTAGGGAGTGTCTTTACTATCAAATGAAACAATGCTGCGGCGTTTGTCAGGGACATGTCACAAAAGCGGAATATAACGAGCTTATCTCTTGTGCCGTTGACATTCTCAAGGGCAATACCAAGCAGGCGATTTCTTCGCTTGAGGAGCAGATGTATGCCTATTCCGAAGCTGAGCAGTACGAGGCGGCAATGAAGTGCCGTGATACTATTCGTGCGCTTGAAAAGATAAGGGAAAGACAAAAGGTCGTTGACTCTCCCGATGCGGAATATGACGTTATAGCGCTCTATTGTGACGAGCTTTGCTCCTGCCTTGCGATTTATTCAATTCGTGAGGGAGTTTTAAATGGCAAGAATGAGTACGTCTTTGGTGCTGATAAGATTTTGGACGAGGCGTCAGTAACAGCATTTTTGGTTGATTACTATTCGCATTTGGATTCAGTTCCCAAGAAAATCATTTTTGACGATGCAGTTGAAATAGAAAATGAGCTTTTGTCTGCGTTTTTGAGTGAAAAATGTGGCAGAAAGGTGACCTTGTGGACACCCCAGCGAACTGAAGCGAAAAAGCTCTGTGAAATGGTATATAACAACGCGCGCGAAAAGGCGCAGGCATATGTTAAAGAATATGAAAAGGACAATTCAATTCTTTTCCGCCTTGCAGAAATTTTGGAGCTTGAAACAATACCGCAGAGAATTGAAGCATACGATATTTCAAACATCGGCGCAGAACACAAAACGGGCGGAATGGTTGTATATATTGACGGCAAACCGAAAAAGGCTGATTATCGTTCGTTCAACATAAAAGAGGTTGAGGGTACGGACGATTACGCATGTATGCGTGAAACCTTGCGTCGCAGACTTTCACATTTGAGCGATATACAGGGTTCGATGGGTGAATATCCCGACCTTATTTTGCTCGACGGTGGTAAAACTCACGTTTCTTGTGTGCGTGAGGTGATGAATGAAATGGGAATTGACATTCCACTTTTCGGTATGGTCAAGGACGATTACCACAAAACTCGTGCGCTCTGCACCGAAAATGAGGAGATAAGCATCGCTCGTGAGCAGGCGGTTTATGGCTTGATTTTTAGAATTCAAGAGGAAGTTCATAGATATACCGTTGCAAAAATGAGCAACGCGAAGGCAAAAACTGTGAAAAAATCATCTCTTGAAAAGATTAAAGGAATTGGCGCATCCAAGGCGAAATCCCTTTTGGCGCATTTTGGAGGTATTACTGCCATCAAAAATGCTACCTTTGATGAGCTTATAGCTGTTAAGGGAATTTCAAAAAGCGATGCTGAAAATATAGTTAAGTATTATACAAACGGAGTTTGATATGAGAATTATTACAGGAAAAGCAAAGGGAATAAAGCTACTCACCCTTGATGGACTTGACACGCGTCCGACGAGCGAGAGAAGCAAGGAAGCGATATTTTCAATGCTTCAATTTGATATAGGGGGCAGAGTGGTGCTTGATTTGTTTGCGGGCTCGGGGCAGATGGGACTTGAAGCCGTTAGCCGTGGGGCATCTCGTGCATATCTCGTTGACAGGGGCAGGGGCGCTTTCGATATTATAAAGAAAAATATCGAAAAGAGCCGTCTTTCTGACGGTTGCACGGCTCTTTGTGAGGATTCTTTGTCATTTTTGAAAAAGCAGAGTGGCGCGGAAAAATTTGATATAGTGTTCCTTGACCCACCCTACGCAACGAATTTAATAAACGAGGCACTTGACTTGCTTTTCGATAAAAATTTGGTTAAGGAAACTTCATACATAGTTTGCGAAAGCGACAGATTTGATGTTTTCAGCGAAGAAAATTCAAATAGATTTGAAGTAATAAAAACAATGAAGCACGGAATTGCGCATATATCCGTACTTAAAATGAGAGGTATGTAATATGAGAATTGCAGTTATACCCGGCAGTTTTGACCCGATGACCACGGGGCATATCAATATAATAGAACGTGCATCGATTCTTTTTGATAAGGTTTTTGTGGCTGTTATGATAAATGACACGAAGCAATATATGTTCACGCGCGAGCAGAGAACTGAAATTGCGCGCCTTTCGGTTGCACATCTGCCCAACGTTGAGGTTATTTTCGATGATGGAATGCTTGCAGACTTGGCTCTTCGCCTTGACGCCTGCGCAATAGTAAAGGGAATTCGTGACTATAAGGATTATCAGTATGAATTTGAAATGGCGCAGTATAATTATAAGAAAAATCCCAAGGCGCAGACAGTATTTTTGCCTTGTGACGAGGGTGCACGTGAGATAAGCTCAACTGCAGTTCGTACCAGACTTGAAAAGGGCGATGATATTTCCGACATTGTTTCGAAAAACGCGATAAATTACATACATAGTTTGTATTAAAAAAATCCCACCCGAACGGGTGGGATTTTTGTTTTTAATATATCGGTAAATGGCTTTCAAATTTTGATTTATAGGGGAGTTACTTTTTGTGAATGGCGGACGCACGCGGTGCGCCCTTACGGGTTTTATTGTATGATTTTGTTCAATTTCCGCGCGAGATTCTATCGTTGCGGCGCGCAGGACATCTTTAGATGTCATTCTGGAGCAGTCCTTGTGTCCTTATGAGATTCTATCGCAATAATCTTTTG
>JAZKZP010000089.1:0-2333 GCA_045612715.1 Eubacteriales bacterium | reverse complement strand
AATGCCGAGAAAATCGTTATGTGTTGCTTTGCAAAGAAAAGCAACACGATTTGCGCAAAATCTTGCCGCGAAGCTCTTTTAAAAAGCTTTTTTGGATACTTTTTTCTCGAAAAAAGTATCATTCCTTTCTAACTAACTTCTCACCCACAAATCCCAAATTGTAAACATTTTATTATATTGCGCTCAACAAAAAATTATTCGAAAGGAGAAGATTATGTCAGAGTTGTTTTTAAGTGAAAAGACCGAAAATCAAATAACAACGTATATGGAACGAAGCTTGCACGCCTCGTTAAAGATGCATTTTTGTCCCGACGAATCCAAGCACGAGATAAAAATCGGACGCTTTGTTGCCGATGCTTGCGACGGAAACACAATTTTTGAGATACAAACGGGCAATCTTTCTCCTTTGCGCAAAAAATTGCAATTTTATCTTGAAAACACCGATTTCAATATCGTTATCGTTCGCCCGATTGCACAAAATCGCAAAATTTTATGGCTTGATGAGGAATCAGGAGAATTAAAAAAACCGCCGCGAAATTCTCCAAGACACGAAAATTTGGCAAGCGGGATTGCCGATATATTCTATTTAAAAGACTTTCTTGACAACCAACGGTTGAGTTTTTGCTTTGTTATGATGGAGATAGATGAGGTTCGCTTGCTTGACGGCTACGGAAAACAAAAGAAAATTCGTGCAACAAGCGTTGATAGAATAGCAGGCGAGATTTATTCAGTCCATTACATAAAAAATCTTAACGATATAAAGGATTATATTTTTCCATTGCTCCCCGAAGAGCCGTTTGGTCGAGATGCGCTCTCAAAAGCGCTCAAATTAAAGGGTTTAAAGCTTTGGAGTGCACAAAAGCTCCTGCTTGAAACCGAGCTTCTTTCTTCACGCAAGGAAGGAAATAAATTGATTTTTGAAAAAAGTTTTAAAATCTAAAAAATCTTTTCCATTCTGCACAGTGCCTCATCAACGCTTTGAGCAGAAGCAAATGAAGAAAATCTAAAATATCCTTCTCCGTTTTCACCAAAGCCCACTCCGGGCGTACCAACAACGGCAGTTTCTTTTAAAAGCAAATCAAAAAACTCCCAAGAACTCATTTTAAACGGTATTTTAAACCACAAATACGGCGCGTTTTTGCCACCGACAAAGTACAATTGCTTTCTTTTCAAAAAGGAAGCAATTTTTTGCGCATTTTTCATATAATACGCAATATTTTGTTTGTTTTCTGCCTCGCCTTTCTCCGAAAGAGCCGCCAACGCTCCGACTTGAGAAATGTATGACGCACCGTTAAATTTCGTATTTTGACGTCTTTTCCACAAAGGATAAAGCTCGTTGTTATGCGGAATTACAGTCCAACCACACCTAATCCCCGTAAATCCCGCGAATTTTGAAAACGAGCACACTTCAATCGCACATTCTCTTGCGCCATCAATTTCAAAAATTGAGTGAGGAACGGATTTTTCACATATGTATGCCTCATAAGCAGCATCAAACACAATAAGAGAGCCATTCAAAACTGCAAAATCGACCCATTTTTTGAGATGTTCACAAGAAAAAGTCGCCCCCGTTGGATTGTTTGGAGAACACAAATATATAACAAATGGTCTGCTGGGCAAATTTTGTGGCAATGGCAAAAATCCATTTTCTTGAGTCGCATTTAAAATTCGGATTTTTCGCCCCGACATCACATTGGAATCAAGATATACAGGATAAACAGGACTCAAAATAAGCACTTCGTTGTCGCCAAGAACATCGCACAAATTTCCAAGGTCACTTTTTGCCCCGTCACTTATGAAAATTTCATTGGCATCAACGTTCAGGTTCCTTGATTTATAGCGCTCCGAAATCGCTTGCCTTAATTTTGGCAAACCAATGGTATCGCCATATCCAACAAATCCCTTGGTTGTTGATAGTTCACTTGCTACGCGTGACATTTCCTTAGCAACGGATGGAACTATGGGCAGACTGACATCTCCTATCCCCAAAGAAATTACGTTCTTGTCGGGATTTTGAATTTTATATTGCTCTACCCTGCACGCAATTTCCGAAAAAAGATAGTTCTGCTCTACTTTTTTGAAATTTTCGTTTAATCGTATTTTCATATTTACTCCAAATTAATAAATTGGGATTTGTAGGTGTGTTAGTACAAACAAATTCAAAATAGAAGTAATCTTGTAGGGACCGGCGTCCCCGACGGTCCATTTCAAAGATAAAGTAACTTTTTTATAAAAATATTTGATTTTGTTTGCACAAAGCCGCGAAAATTGATGTTTTTCCTTTATTGTGGACCGTCGAGGACGCCGGTCCCTACAAAAGTTAGTTTTATTGA
>JAZKZP010000088.1:0-3763 GCA_045612715.1 Eubacteriales bacterium | reverse complement strand
CACAAGGGTGTCGGTGTTGTTCGGGAAGAACTCCCATTTCGCCGTCTTGACTACGATCCATAAGAGCATCATAATACCGACGGATAAGAACATTCTTCTCGCCTGCTTATTCATGATTCTCGAATGCACCGAGATCGTCCAAACAAGAGCGAGTGAGAGGTGTATCACACCGCGCAGATAGATAAGGAGTGTAGGTAAAATTAAGGACTCCATATCGTTTATCATAAGGCGCAAGGCTCTTGCGACGATAATCAAAATTGCCGTCAGCAAAATGCCTGCGAATAGCTTTTTATTCTTCTTTATCACGTAATTACCTCCGTATAGCATAGTTAACTTTATAATTATACCATATTTTTATGAATAAATCAAGGCAAAAGCCATATAATGGGTAGAGTCTGTCTATTTGTGATGTGTTTTTGGAATTATTGGATTTGCCATTGCCAAATATATTTATCCCTAATAGTAACTATTGGATTATCCGCAACTTTTTCGTAAACTCTTCAATCACATCATTTACGGCGACATCAAAACGCGATATAATGTTTTCAAGAAATACGCAAACGATGTGTTCAGCGAAAAAGATTTTGCCATGCAATTATCTGATAAACGCTTGATTTACAAAGCATTATGTGTTATAATAGTGTCAACCCCCAAAGTTGCAAAACCTCTTATGCGTAGAAATGATGGGTCTCATCGGCGCAGGTAACACCCCCATGGTATGAGTAAGCGGACGCTTACTCCGATGACTTGTTGCTGTTGCAGTTGCTATCGAAGAGGCAAGCAAGTAATCCTATAAAAAACAAACAATCCACGCTGCCACCGGGTAGCGAAGATGCAAAAGGCATCCGTTTACACATCGTT
The DNA here is from genome assembly GCA_045612715.1 of Eubacteriales bacterium. Lineage (GTDB taxonomy): Bacteria > Bacillota > Clostridia > Oscillospirales > CAG-272 > RGIG4608. The sequence goes on along the minus strand of JAZKZP010000088.1, from coordinate 2,902 downwards.
AGGTCTTTGAAGATGTGTATTCGGATGCTTCTTTTTTGAGGTGTTTATGAAAAAGATTTTAAGCTATTTTTCAAAATTTGATATCGTTTTGTGGAGTGCTTCCGTGCTTTTGACAGTACTTGCATTTGTCATTTTTGACAGAGAAAGCTACCAGACGCTTGCGGCGTCGCTGATCGGCGTGACGTCGCTCATATTTATCGCAAAGGGAAATCCTATCGGACAGGTATTTATGATAGTATTCAGCCTGATATACGGTGCTATCTCCTATACGTTTGCATATTACGGTGAAATGATAACATATCTTGGCATGACGATGCCGATGGCAGTCTTTGCGCTCGTTTCGTGGCTCAAAAATCCTTATGAAGGAAACAGATCTCAAGTTAAGGTAAACAGCATCAGCAAGTGCGAGAGGGTGTTGATGTGGATACTGACGCTCGCCGTAACGGTCGTTTTCTATTTCATACTTGAGCATTTTGGAACAAGCAACCTCATTCCGAGCACAATATCTGTATCCACCAGCTTTTTGGGGGCATATCTGACGTTCAGAAGAAGTCCGTTTTTATCTCTCGCGTACGCCGCGAACGATATAATTCTGATAATCCTTTGGATATTGGCAAGCGCACACGATACAAGGTATATTTCAGTTGTCGTCTGTTTTGTGGTATTCCTCTTTAACGATATTTATTGCTTTGTCAGCTGGCAAAAAATGAAGAAAAGGCAGGAAAAACAATAGATGCGACTTTTGCTGTAGTAATTGCTATCGAAGAAGCGAGCAAGTAATTTACTTTGTAAATAAATAGCATTATAAAAAGCTCAACTCCGCTTGGAGTTGAGCTTTTATGTTTTAAAGGAAGTATCTTTTATTCAAAGAAATAGAAGAACTCAATATTTCCGCCGCGAACGTACAGGCAATCACCGAGGATTGGCTCTTCAATCTGTATTATATTATTATTTTTGTCTATGAGTATATACATGCAGTCAGAATATTCAGAAACCCTAACACCCTCGCCTTTCCAACCGTCATTCATTTCCTTCCTCTTGCAGTAAAATTTTATCTTACCATTATCAATTTGAAGTTGTTCTATCGTTGATGGATAGAGACGGCAGCTTTGCGTGAGATTTCTGTATTCGAGAGGATACCCACCTAACCAAACGGATTTAATTATGAAAAAATCCGTATCCTCTTCTTCTTCGGTGGGTCTATATCCGTCATTGATCTTTCTTGCCCATTCAGCCATTTCAAATCTTTTTTGGATGAGCTCTTCCTCATTTAATGCGTGCATCGTGCTGAAAACATATTCAACATTATCGAACTCAAACACAATATAGCTATTATATTCCTTATTTCTTCGAAGCTTGAAATAGTCAGATTTTATCAAAATACCGTCGTCAAAATTCATAACGATATGATCGTAGTACTTCTTTGAATATTGCTCAACCTCATAAGTGCCCTTATGGATATTTCCGTTCAAATCAACGAAGGTGACAGTATTATCTTCCCCAAAATTGAGAGTAGCGTCGGTGATTTTTGCGGTGTTAAAGGGATTTATGAACGATACCTCGTGTGAATAAAGAATATACTCTTTATTTCCTTCCTCATCAACTTCGCCCGATGGTACGTAATAATAATTGATTCCCCAATCCAATTTGCAGGGATCAGTAATAAAGTGAAATTTTGTGCAGGAGCAAAATAGCAAAAGCACGGTAATCAATGCAAGCAAAATTGCTACAAACTTAAAATTTTTCATATCAGAACCTCCATAGACGTTTAGGATTTATATCAATGATATCACAATCGCAATTATTTGTAAATATATTTTTCATAAAATAAAAAAGCAGATAAAACAAAAAGAGGACTCTCACAAGCCCTCAACATTTATAGTATATCACAAAAATATCCCCTTGTAAACCCCCAATTTTGTTTTTTGCATAAAGTTCTCCCCATTGTACAAAAAACGTTCTAAAATTTCAAACACTATGCCAATTGCATTTTTAAAAAAATCGTGATATAATTAAATCACAAAGAAAGGATGGTAAAAACCAATGAAAAAATAAGTTATTCTTTTCTCATTAGTTAATTCACCGTGAAAAATCCGAACGGAGCAAGTGAGAACAATAAAAGTTCGAGTCACTTAAAAAAAGAATTGATATAGAGTCGGATTCGAATTTCTTTTGATGAAAAGACAGAGCCATCGCCCCATAAAGTATTAACTCGAATATCAAATGTGGATTTTCCATTGAGCGTAGTGTTGTGTGATAACGGAGAGATTTGGTACTTGGGGTAGACAGTAGAAAGAGAGGATTAGGAAAGATGTTAGATATTAAGGAGCACGAGGAGTGACCTTTAATTGTGAATTTACGACTCACAATTAGAGGTCACTTCTGTTTTTTCCTCCTGTTTTTGTGCGGATTTGTATGCGGATTGGGGGTTGCGTGGATTTCGGGGTCGGTCACTTGGGGCTCGTCAGGAACATCCCAATCAAGCGCGTGAAGAGGCGAGGCGGGATTCCGAGGAATGTTTATCTGATTTGCCTCGTCAATTCCGGGATTTATGGGGGTTGGTGCAAGTGCTTCGGGGATTTTTATGTCCTGAAACATAAGGTCGGGAATTTCGGGATATCTTCTTTTTCTTTTGTCTTCGTTTTTCATATATTTCTCCTTGTTTTTGAAGTTTATATATTTAATTTTCTCCGAAACTAAAGAAATATACATCAAACAATCTCGCTAAATTGGGATTTATGGGGGAGTTTGCCTTCGCGCGTTGTCATTCTGGAGTGAAGGCGCGCTGAGATTCTATCGCGTCCTTGTGTCATTCTGGAGGGAGTGAAACGACCGATAGAATCTCGTTAGGACACAAGGACTGCTCCAGAATGACATCTAAAGATGTCCTGCGCGCCGCAAC
>JAZKZP010000087.1:0-44990 GCA_045612715.1 Eubacteriales bacterium | reverse complement strand
TATAGGCTTTGCTTATCTCAATTTTGTATAAAATGAAGAAATAATGAAAAACATTGACAAAATCTATATTGATATGATACAATGATTATGACAACGATGATAAAAGGAGGCTTATCTATGACAAAAATCATTATTTTAACTGCGATTATTTTAGTATTCACAGTATTTCTAACTTCCTGTTTCAAAGACCAAACACCCTGCACAACCACTACTGTTATACCACCTCACGAAAAACATATATTTAAATATCACTTTGATAACACTGAACATTGGTGTGAATATGTATGCGGTTGCTCATTTCCTAATGTTATTGAAAAGCATATTGACGAAAATGAAGATGGTTTATGTGATGTTTGTTCATATGTGTATTATTCAGAACAATATAACCATAAATTCAGTGACCATTACTCGTGGATTTTAGATATCACATCCGACGAAATAGCAGAAATACAAATGACACATCATGTTATGAACTCGGAGCTTGGAACATATGACAATGTTTACTCATTGTACGATAAAGATAACATTGACGATTTTATTAATCAATTAAAATCATTAACTATGCATATGATAGCAGGCTTCGAACCCGCGCCCGATGCAGCAAAATTATTCTACGATTTTAAATTGAATGACGGAACAGTATATAGCTTCAATATTTATTGCGGATTTTTAGACGGCCACTGGTCACTTAAATACCAGCCGAATATTCTTAAATATTCCAACATTGAAAGCGCATATTCCTTTGTTCTGCATCTAACCTTTGGTCAGGTATATGCATATAACAACCCCTCAGAGCGAATTTGTTGTTTAAACAATACCGATGATTTTGAATTTATCTTAATAGATACTGACGATGCGCCTCAAAGTGCTCCAACACACTTTATCAAAATAAACTATACTACACTTTACGTTCTGAACAGCAATACATTTTATTACTTGAACGAAAACGAGGAAAAAATATTCTGCCGCCTCACAAATGGAGATTTTTATCAGATGTTTGATAAGTTTTCAGTAAATTATCAGTTATTGGTCGATGCTTTTCTGGCTCAGAATCCAGAGTTGACAAGCGCCACCGTTGATAAATACTTTGGCACAACCGAGAGTGGCGCTATTATGGCGCTAATTACATCACCCGAAATTGATAATACCGAAACTGCAGTTACAGAGTGGATAGATGGAACTCCCATAAAAAACTACTTCAACGTATTCGTGCTCTATCAAAACGAATTGTACAGCGTTGGAACTGCCTTTAGAGATGGTATTATTACAAAAAGTGACGTTAAAACTATTTATCTTATGCAATAAAAAAACTAACCCCTCTCAATTTTGAGAGGGGTTTTTATATTATTTAGTTGCTTCTTCAAACGCTTTATAAAGTCTTTTGCTCATCGCTTTAACGTTCTTCGCATCAACCTTAAGAACCTGTCTATCATAGGTCAAGAGTCCGTTGGTTTCGTCCTCAACGTCACTAACCTGCGTATAAACGAGTGCGCAAAGTCCTTCTTTCTTGATATGAGGAATTACCTGCTCGTCATAAAGAGCAATAAATGCCTTTTCAAAATCTTCAGTACCATTATTTGCACTATAACCATAGGTATTGCTAAGATTGAAAGCATGACGTCTGAGTTTGCACGAAAAACCACCAAATTCAGAGAGAACAAGAGGTCTATTCTTTCTCGCCTTCAATTTGAGCTTTCTCATATAGATATGCTCTGAGTGAACGTCGCTATGCTTTTCCCAGAACCAACCGGATGTTGCATCATAAATGCGGGTAGAATCATACTCTTTAAGCGCAAGATAATTTTCGTCCGCGTCAAACTGTCCCCAGCCCTCGTTAAATATCGTGTAATAAATAACAGAAGGATGATTATAAAGTAAATCAATAGTTGCTCTTGAGTCCTTTTCAAAAGCTTGACGGCGCTTGGCAGTTGCTTTGTGAGTAATACCCCTCTTAAGACCAATTGTAGGAAGTGCAGTGTCAATAAAGAAATTATATTTTCCACTATTGACCATATCCTGAAATACGAGCATACCATATTTATCGCAATAATAGTAGAACAACTGTGGCTCAATCTTTATGTGCTTACGAAGCATATTGAATCCGAGCTTTTTCATTTCAAGAATATCAAATTCAAATCCCTTGGGGTTGGCAGGAAGATAAATTCCATCGCTATAATATCCTTGGTCCAAAAGTCCGTGACACAAAATTGGCTTTTCATTAAGCAATATAAATGCCTTGCCGTTTTTCTCACCTATCGAAACTGTACGAAGTGCGAAATATGATTCAATTTTATCATCACCGTAAATAAGTGTGAAGTCATACAAATGGGGATTTTCAGGTGTCCAATTTATTGGATTTTCAATATTCACGTCGATTGATTTTCCACTAAATCTATACTCATTTTCACCAATAACGAGCACCTTTTCGCCGTCTCCCGCATCAACATCTATATGAACTGAATCAAGTGAAGGAGTTACCTTTATACCCTTAACGTAGTTTTTCGGTACACTTTCACACCAAACCGTCTGCCAAATGCCTGAAATGGGCGTATACCACATTCCACCGCGATCTTTTCTCTGCTTTCCGTATGCAAGTTCCTTATCTAGCTCATCAAGAACAACTACTTTAACGTAGTTTTTTCCCTCTTTAACAAAGGATGAGATATCAAAGCTAAATGGAAGATATCCCCCAACATTATCACCAACAAGCTGACCGTTAACGAACACTCTGCAAATTTGGTCAACTGCACCAAAATGAAGAAGCACAGTTTCTTTCATGAAATCGCCGTCAAGCACAAATGCTCGTCTATAAATATACTTTTCGCCATCCTGCTTTTCACGGTTGATTCCCGAAAGACGTGTTTCAGGAGCGAAGGGCACGTTTATTTTACCCAACTTTGTTTCTTTTCCACACAATTCAGAAGACAAATCCCACTCACCGTTCAAGCAAAGATAAGAATCTCTCTTAAAGCTTGGACGGGGATATTCGTTCCAGCTTGATGAATTGTCAGTTTCAAAGGGCGTTTTGAGATACTTGTTTAAAATCATTTCTTTTTTTGCCATTTTCTCTTTCTCCTATGCCTTTTTTCTTGCTTTATTGCAAATTACCATAAGCACTATAGCAACAGCGGCAGCTATAAGTGCACCAAGGAATATGTTTTCATTAGGAATAAACGATTTTGTACCGTCGGAGTTTGTAATCATATCCGCATTGCGCAAAATCCACGCGCCAACCTTAGGACCGATTACACCGGGAACGAGTACCTGTGAGAAAATACGCACGCCCTGGAACATTCCCGCCTTGCCCACGGGAGTAAGATCTCTTATCTTTGCACCGAAAACTGCCATTGATGCAAGATAGCCACTCATCATTAGAAGCGAACCGATAAATACGAGTGCTGTATTTTTGAAGAGAAATAGCACAACGTATCCTGCGCAAAGCCAAGCGATAGAAATTGCATATGAGAATCCAAATCCCTTTTTATCATATACCTTGCCCCAAAATGCAGTAACCACGGATGCAAGAACGATAGCGGGTGCCATAATAAGCACATAATCTGCCATTCCAAGCGATTTTTCATAGTAAAGAATAAGGTATGGCATAAATATCTGAATAGAGATATTGAAAATAATAAAGCAAGCCAAGTAAATATAAAGAGAAACGTTTTGCTTTATTGTTGAAGGCAAAAATCCGTTAACAATATTGCGAAGATATCCTGTTTCACTAGGCTTAAGCTTGGGATCTTCGATAACAAAAATACCAATAACACCGATTGCAAGAACGGCAAGACCGATAATGGTGAAAACTGTTGGCCAATATGCGTCATTTCCCTCTTTGGGAATGAACATAAATCCGCCGAAAACAACCAAAATCGCAACAAGTGGCATCATGGAGTTAATACCCTCTGCGCTACCGCGGTTAGTATCGTCGGTAGAGTCAGTAAGCCACGCGTTAAATGCTGCATCGTTTGCAGATGAGCCAAAGAACGTCATAAGGCAGTCAAGAACAATAACGAGTGTAATTCCAAGTGCCGCCACGCTCATTCCGTCCGCCACAAGTGGTTCAAGCAAATCAGCTCGCACGAGAGCAAAGCCGAGGATTGAAATACCCCAAAGAATATAGCCACCACAAATAAAAAGCTTTCTCTTGCCCACTTTGTCAGAGAGCGCACCGATGAATATTGTTGTGAGAGTTGCTGAAATAGCACTTGCCGCAACCATTGTTGATATATCCGTGGCACTTGCACTGAACATATCATAAATAAATACGTTTAAATACATGTTTTCGATGACCCACGCAATCTGTCCAACAAGACTGAAAAGCGTTAATGCCACCCAAAACTTTTTGCTAAGTTTGGTTTTCATAATGACCTCCAAATATTTGATATATATATATTATCACACAAAAAACATATTGTCAACTTGAAAAAATTTTCATTTTTATTTTACTCCTATTATAATGCAACATCCCCCGGCTTTCGCCGAGGGACATGCCAAAATTATTTTATTTATAAAGGAATCTCTTAATCTTCTTTGATGGAGTTTTTTCAAACTCTTCTTCCATAAACTCGATAGCCATAATTCTCTTATAGCCAACAAGCTTTCTGTTAATCGCATTAACCTCTTCTCTCACTGCATTATATACCTCTTCTTTGGATTTAAGTCCAATGCTATCAGTATAATCGAAATCAGGATAAATAAGGGCAGTAATTGCAAGGTCATTATCTTTTTGACGTCCGATAACTACGCACTCTTTAATATGAGGAATTGCACCAAGATACTCCTCAATCTCCTCAGGGAATACATTCTTACCATCTTGAAGAACGATAATATTCTTCTTTCTACCTGTAATATAAAGGTATCCCTTCTTATCAACGTAACCGTAGTCACCTGTATAGAACCAGCCGTTATCTGAAAGAACTTCTTTAGTTGCCTGCTCATTATTATAATAACCAAGCATTACGTTAGGTCCTTTAACAACAATCTCACCGAATTCATCTGTGGGATTTTCTTTATCAATAAATACCTGCATAGTATCAACTATTTTACCGCAGGATTTAGGATTATACACACCAAAAGGAATAACTGAAACCAAAGGAGAACATTCAGTAATACCGTAACCCTGAACTATCTCAACACCGATTGCACGGAAAGTTGAAACAAGCTCGGGACGAAGAGCTGCGCCACCACAAACAAGCTTGCAAAGGCGTCCACCAAATGCTTCCATAACCTTGCCAAAGAGCTTCTTTGAAAGGTCAATGTGCATATTTTTAGCCACAGTGCTTGCTTTAATAGCAAAATTGAATGTCTTTTCAATTCCCTGCTTTCTAACAGTTTTCATTATGTTATTATAGAACACATCAACGTAAAGCGGAACTACCGCCATTGTTGTAGGCTTATATTTCTTAAGGTTTTTAGAAACATGTTTAATTGAATCATTGATACAAATCTTGCATCCGTGATCTATAGCGCAGAAGATACCGCAAGTTAATTCATACGTGTGATGCACAGGAAGAACAGAAAGCAAAACGTCATTTTCATCAATCTTTTCAAGAGGAACTCTTGCAGAATTGATAACCGAGCAAATATTTTTCTGCGAAAGCATAACTATCTTACTTGTTCCCGTTGTACCGGATGTAAAGAGCATAACACTCATTCTTTCAGAATCCTGCTTGGGAATTTTGATGTTAGTAATAGCATTACCCGTGTGAGCAATCTTAGACGCGCTAGAAAATCTTTCAAGCTCATAAACCTGTTCAGTCTTAAAATCAAATGAATAGTCATTGAGCTTTACGAAGTTAGTAACACCCTCAAATTCATCAGCATGTTCTTCAACAAAAGAGCCCCACGTGCTTGAATAAGCAAGAACATCTATCTCTGCCATTTTTGCAAATTCAACAAGCTGCTCTTTAGAAAGTGCAACATCAATCGGAACAGCAACACCTCCAGAAGTAATAGCAGCAAAATAAGTTGCAATCCATTCAGGACAGTTTTCACCGATAATAGCAACTCTCTTACCACCAATACCAAGATGAATAAATCCTCTTACCATTGCATTGGTATATTCAAAAAATTCTTCATAAGAAATCTCATAATCCGTCTTGTTTCTCTCAAATGCAAACAAGGGGTGAGCTCCATATTTTTGACTCGCAAGTTCAATATTGTGATAAAGTGAGCGCACAGGCACTGCTTTAAGTTCCTTAAGTTCCATAATAATCTCCTTTATGCCTCGCTATCCGCGATTAATGAAATATTTTGCGCAAGAAGTCTCAAAGTTTCATAAAACTTTTGCATATCCTCTTCGGGAATACCGTTTCTCGCCTGAGCCATATATAAGCTCATATCTTCATTTATATTGGATGCGATTTTTTCACTTTTTTCAGTAAGATAATACTTTTTGTTATAGCTTTTATCTCCCCCTGTGGTTTTAGTTTCAACAAAATCGTCAAGGGTGAGTTCTTTAATTACTCTTGATATCAATGCTTTATCCGTTCCCGTTGCTTTGGAGAGTTGGGTAATTGTCATACCCTTCTCGCTTTGTTTTATTATCATCAAGCAACGCATATGAACCGAACGCAAACCGTATTCGCTCATATAGGACATTTCTTTTTTCTTGATATCCTTAAGCACTTTTTCAAAGCTTTGATAAAATATCAAAAATCTATTGGTATCCATAAGTCCTCCGAATGTTGACTTGTCAACATTTTTATAATACCACTCATTTGTTAATAAAGTATGAACAAAATCGATTTTTAACAAAATTAGGCATATTATTCATAAAAATTACATTTTATTCATGATTTTATTCATTTTTATAATATTTTTAGGAACTAATTTAAAGAATAAGCATCTATTGAGAACATTTTAACTATCATTCTTCTCAAATTTTCATTATCCGAAAGGTCGGGCGAAACATTGATCAACTCTCTTGCCGCCTCATAAGCATCCGAAAGAACTCCCGAATCCTCACTCATATCGGCAAGTTTGAATTTTAGTCCACCACTTTGACGTACAAGTGGATCACTTGAACCCTTAATAAAGTCACCAGGGCCACGAAGAAGTAAATCCTTTTCAGCAATTTTAAAGCCGTCATATTCTTTTTTCATCGTTTCAAGTCGCTGACGCGCATTTTCTCCCTTGCTATCAGAAACAAGAACACAATAAGACTTTCGACTACCTCGTCCTACACGGCCTCGAAGCTGATGAAGCTGTGCTAAACCAAATCTCTCTGCGTTTTCAACTATCATCAAGGTTGCGCGCGGAACGTTAACTCCGACCTCAATTACCGTGGTTGAAACAAGAACGTCTATTTCGCCTGCAGCAAATCGCTTCATTATTTCATCCTTCTCCACGCCCTTCATCTTGCCGTGAAGAAAAGCAATATTCAAGTTAGGAAGCGCACCTGACAATTCTTCAGAGAACTGTACTGCCGCTTTAAGAGGAGGCAATTCTTCTTTTTCTACACCAAATTCGGCAAGAGTTATCTCTCCCGAATCCTCGGGCTCTTTTTCTTCAACAGCAGGACATACGATATAAACCTGCCCACCCTCTGCAATTTGCTTTTCTATAAATGCGTTAAGACGGGGACGATATCCCTCATCAACACAAAATGTGTCAACTCTTTGTCTTCCTTTGGGCATTTCATTTATTTTCGAAAGGTCAAGATCACCGTACATAATAAGCGCCAAAGAACGAGGAATGGGTGTTGCGCTCATAACTAAAACGTGTGCCCTCTCACCCTTTTTAGAAAGTGTTGCTCTCTGCGCTACGCCAAAGCGATGCTGCTCATCAGTTACAACAACACCCGCGGAATGAAATTCCACTCCCTCGGCAATAAGTGCGTGAGTTCCTATCACAACATCGGTACGACGAGATTCATCTTCTTCAACAAGCGATGCTCTCACTCTCTTTTTCTGCGTTGCAGTAAGTGACCCAACCAAAAGTTCAGCTTTAAAGCCAAGTTTTTCAAATACAGGAGCAATATCACTATAATGCTGGCGAGCAAGTATCTCAGTGGGTGCCATCAAAACCGCTTGACGTCCACTTTTAACTGCTATATACATTGCAGCCATAGCACAAATAGTCTTTCCACATCCAACGTCACCGACAAGAATTCGGCTCATTGGACTATCCTTTGCCATATCGCTCTTAATATCATTTATCGCTTTCATCTGGTCACCTGTTAGCTCATACGGGAACAATGATAAAAGCTTGCTTATATCATTATTATCACAAATAGGCGCGCCATATTCCCTGCGTTTTTGACCGCTCAAGGTCATTCCAAGCGCAAAAGTAAAAAACTCATCAAAAACAAGACGCTTTTTCGCTCTTGCCACTGATTCATAATCAGTAGGATCGTGTATTGCGCGAAGTGCAAATGGTAATGTACAAAGCTTGTACCTGCGCCTTATATCGTCAGGCAAATAATCATCAAGCTCGGGCGCAAGAACGTTAAGTGCAGACTCAATATCGGCAGCAATTCTATTTTTGGATATCCCTTCTGTAAGCGGATACACGGGCACTAATGGTTTTAAGTCCTCTCCCTCTATGATCATCTCATAAGCAGGGGTATTCATTTTATATCTCTTGCCCACCTTTTCTACCTGACCGTAGAAACGGAAAGTGGCACCAAGAGGAAATTTATCTGCAAGGTAGTTTTGATTATAAAATGTAATTTCACAGCTACCACTTTCATCAAAGGCGGTAAACCTCAAAAGAGTCATTCCGCGACGGATCATCGTTTTCTTTGGGACAGTTCCTATTACCATTTCCAAAGCAGCCTTGTCCCCTTGCACACATTCGGACAAAAGCTTTATATCTCCCCTGTTTTCATAAGCTCGTGGGAAATGATATATAAGATCGGAAACAGTATTTATTCCAAGCTTTTGATATGCCTTTACACGCGCAGGACCAATACCCGAAAGCACCTTCACGGATGAGTCACCAAGCTTTGCCATATTACATTCCCCTTTCTATATGTTATAAATAAATTTTTTTCTTCTTTCTTTAATATCAGCAGAATCAGGATGCTTGAACCAAGGATACACTCTTATAGCAAACACCCTTCCATTTTGATAATAATCGCAATCAAGCAAGCGCGATGATGCTGCGAATTTAAAATTTTTCAATTCGTTTGATTCTTGCAAAAGCAAAATTCCATCATAATCATTTGCAATCTCAAATCCGTATTCAAAATAGACACCCATCTCGTCAAAGAATATATCCATTTTAGCTCTTCCACTCCTTGAATAATTTCTCGCAAGAAAAAGAAGACTCGTTAAGGCAAATAGATATGAATCCACGCAAAGATCATTCTTCATTTCAAATAAACCAACACCATTAACTGTCAATTCAAGCTGACAACCACAAAAATCAGAATAATCATGCGAAATTTCGCTCATCATCATTGATAATTCGCCGTTTGTCTTTCCGTGAACGCGATAATAATAAACACCACGGTGAATTCTAATTAATCTATCCGCAAATTCTTCGTGAGAAGAGTCAAATTCTACATAATGCTCTTGCTTAAGCTTCTCTGTCATACTCGGACTCGAAAGAACTATAGATTTAAGTTTGCTTTTAATTATAGCAAGTGTTTCCAAACTGCTAAAATGAGGTATTATAGCCATCAACAAGCGATAGTTTCCAAAAAGTGAATTATCAATAAGAATTGGTCCAATTTCCGACTCAACAAGCAAAAGTGGTTGTAAACCCGAGAAAAACATATTTTCACGCACAAAGGCATATTCGTCGGCATCAATAAGATCAAAAATATTATTTAACTGTTTACCGCCGTGCCTTCCGGTCAACACACTACCCGAATCGGTAAATAAATATACGTCCTCATGAAATAATATAGGAGCATATTGAAGTATAGGATTAAATTTTTTAAGCATAAATTTGTAATTTCCACATATAATATTTAATAGTTATAGTATTATTGTAACCTCTCAATCAAAAAAAGTCAATATTTTTTCTAAAAAGGGTGTTGACAAAATGGAATTTGTATGTTATACTATTCAAGCAATTAAGAGTGGACCACAAAAGTGGCGATGTAAATTCCGCCGGGGTGGCGAAATTGGCAGACGCCCGGGACTTAAAATCCCGTGGTGCGAGAGCACCGTACGGGTTCGATTCCCGTTCCCGGCACCACCTTAATTTACCAGTATCGCGGGGTAGAGCAGCCTGGTAGCTCGTCGGGCTCATAACCCGGAGGTCGTGAGGTTCAAATCCCACCCCCGCAACCATCAAAGAATCCATAGTCGATACAATTTCGGCTATGGATTTTCGTTTTTTATAGTGAAAATATCACTTTTTAGCCCTAAAATCGTTATTTTTGACGGTTTTAAGGGCTTTTTTAGTTGCAAAAATAACAATTCCGCTACTCCCTGCACTTGCTGCGTAAGAATAGCGGAATTATATCGTTCACCCCTTTGATCGTTCAGAGGTTTAATTTGTATAGCTTATATATTAGATCAATACCCCATTACAATGATCCACCTCGTGCTGGATAATTTGTGCCGTCCAGCCGGTGTAGGTTTTGATGCGTGTTTGCATCTCGGTGGTTTGGTACTGCACCTTGATGGTCTTATAACGCTTGCATTTGCGTGGACCGCCAAGAAGTGATAGACAGCCTTCCTCAGTGTCATATGCGCCGTCCTTCTTGATGATCTCGGGATTGAGCATCACGTTGTACGTAGGCGCTCGTCCGCTCTCGTCAAGAAAAGCGATGATGCGCTTGCGTACGCCAATCATATTCGCAGCCATACCGACGCAACTCTCCCTGTGCGCCATCAGCGTGTCAAGCAAGTCCTGTGCGACCTGCAAATCCTCTTTCGTTGCTACCTCCGACTTCCCCGCGAGAAATATCGGGTCGTGCATTAGTTCTTTAATCATTGATTTGTCTCCAAATAATCAATAAAATCAAAATAGTTGTTTCTCATTGTTTCTTCTAATTCATCGGGAGTTACAAGTGTTGCTAAAGGTAATTCAATATGTTCATGAGCATAAAAGTTATCTTCAAATCGATGCTCCTTTATTTCAGAAGAATCCAATGGAATTACGTAGAATTCAGATGCAAAGCCATCACATTCGTGTAAGCAAATATTAACACCGAAGCACTCTTTACCTTTATGATCATAGTATTTGATAATAGCATAGTTGCAAGCAAAACACGGGTATAGAACATCATCACACCTGTGAATACAAATTTGATTACACTCCGAACATACATTGTATAAATCACAATCTGAAGAACTTTTATAATCATATATCTTCAAAACGGTTTTATTCGGACCAAGTTCGCAACTCCAATAAGCATCTTCTTCAAAAGAATCATTATTCGAAAATACTTTTCGCTTCACGATTTCATATCTGGTCTCATCAGTCTCTTTTGCATCAACATCTGCATATTCCTCATAATATTTATCAATGCAAACAAGTGCAGCTTCGTATGACGAACACAAATACTTCTCCTCGTATGAATCAGGGGTTTCTTTGACGCAAAGCTCGTAAACAAACCCTTCGCTACGTTCTCTAAAATGCTCAAAAGCCTCTTGCTCGTATTCAATATATACCTTGGCTAATGCTGAAACATCTGATGATACAATTTTTGAAAATTCTTCCAACAATTCAATTCGAGTGTTAAAATCAGGTGCATAATTATAGATAATCTGCAATAATTCATTTTCATTAAATTGATGGTTAGTTTGTTTGATTTTGGCCTTTAGATCTTTAGAAGGTAGTAATTCTATTATTTTATCTATCATATCAATAACTCCTAAAACCTATTTTCACTCACAATAAAACGCATCCAAGCAATCCCAAATTGCTTTGTCGGTTTGATATTCAAAGTCATTTGCGTTTATGATTAACACTTCACCGAGAATTGCTTCGTTTCTTGAGTTTTCTATATATTCGCAAAAATCCTCAAACACGTCAAACGTAGTACTTAAATGTACGGGATGTCGGTTTTCATTTCGCATACGGTTAAGGTATCTTTGGTGCAAAACCTCCACGTCGCCACGCAAAATTACAGTCAAGACATCATATCCGTTTTCTTTTGCAATTTGATGCAATTTTTCAAGTTCATTGGTGTGAAAATTGGCTTCTAAAATCAGATTCTTGCCAAGAATAGCCGTCTGCTCAAAGATATGACACATAAGCGCAACCGTCGCACACGATAGCTTCTTATTTTCTTCTCTATTCGCAAATCCAACCGCATCCCCAAGGACCTCCTTAATAGAATCCTTGCAAAAAGCACTCGTTTCATAATGCTTGGACAAAAGACCTGCGAAGGTGGATTTTCCCGTTGCCAAATCACCCGTAATTATTAGTAATTTTTTCATTTATTTTTCCTTATAAAATTCAATCGCCCCTGCAACAAATTCAGCAGTGCCCTCTCCGTACTTGTCGATGTTTTTCTTGAATCGCTCATCGGCAACGTACATTTTGCCAAGCCCTGCGAGGATTTCATCGGTGCAGGTGTAGTAATTGGCGGTAATGTGCGCCTGAAGTTTAGCAACCAATGATTGCGCCTCGGCAGAATCGGCACTCATACCGTTATCCTTGCAAGCAGCAAATTCGACAAAAATAGCCATTAAGCCATCATTCGCCTCTGCCCACTTCTCTTTTGTATAATTTTTCCTCTTTTCCTCGTGCTCGCGATATGCATCGGTGTTGCCGTAACGTGCACGAGCTTCTTTTTCATAGGTTTCCATTGAGATTCCTCATTTTCTATATAGGCCAATCTATCTGATCCAATTTAGATAAATACTTGAGCCCTTTTTCCTTATCAACCATTTTAATAAAATATGCAATACCATATAAATGTTCTCTATAGAATCCTTTATCTATTTTCATTCGAGTCATATGGTTAATAACTCCGTATTTACTACAGTAATGGATAGCATTCTCTATTTCATTTATCAATCTTTCTGGAACTGACACTTTAGTATTTACTATTAGACCTGTAACTTCTTGTTTTTGAAAAGAATATTGAAGTCTAAACTTATCTTCATTTATTTCATATCCTTCTTCATAGATAATTCTACGAATAAGATCAGTATACTTACTTATATTATCTGCACCAGAAAAAGTTATATCGTCTGCATATCTTGAATAATCAGCACCAATTGACTTTGCTAAACAACTTAGTCGTTTATCCAACTTAAGTGATACTAAATTTGATATAACAGGACTTGCTGGAGATCCTTGAGGCAAAACATCTTTTGAATTAGTACACAGCTTAGTTAAAAGTTTTGAAACACCATCTGTGTAACCAATATATCTGAATATTTTATATATCTCTTTATACCCAATGCTAGGAAAGAAATCTTTTAAATCAATATTAATTACCAAATCTTTACCAACATGAGGTAATGCATTATCATATATAGATAACCCTTTTTTGAAACCTTTGGCATATTCAGAAGGGTTAAATTTGTCTAAAATATTCTCTTTAATCCACAATTGAATGGCTTTTAATTCATCACTGGGTGCCTCAATAGTCCTCACACCACCAGATTTTTTAGGAATTTGAAAAGTTCTATACGATTCACTTCTCTTATCACCAAATAATCTTTCTTGCGTACTTTTGCGAATACCCAATAACTGTCGTAGATGTCTTAAATTATATATTATAGGCACTCCATTTTCTGTGAGTCGTTGATTATATTCTTCTATTAGAGCTTTTTCTTCCTCATTAATATATCCAATTTCATACGCTCTTTGAAGATCTTGTTGGTTACTCATATTTTATATAATAAACAAGTTCCGACACTTACCTTAAATCTGATATTAGGACACCAGAAATAAAAGGTGAAGCCTTTTATTTATTGTGTCAAGGATTTGGATTTGAACAAATCCAAATCCTTGAGGTTGTACTCAAAGTAACGTAGTGGATTTGAGTACAACCTCTTATTGGTTTCATAGGCATAGCCATATGCATATGCTTACGGAGGGGTTGGGGGAGCTCCGGGATGCATACCCGGGCCCACCCCCGTAGCAAGCATATGGCTATTAGTGCCGTTGAATGGTAGAAGAGATACACACTCTTCAATTTCTAAGCATCGGAACTTGAATATCTCCTTTTTATTTTTTATATCCTGAAAAGGACTTGCTGAAATCTTTTGGAATATATGTATTAGCTATTCTTGAGGCTCTAATCTTTTGCTCAATCGCATCTAAGCCAAAATTTTTCTTCCAAACTGATAGTCGTGATGAAAACATATTATCTCTCGTGCGTTTTCCCGGCCTAACAATCCCATCTTTGTAGAGAATATATTTATGATCCACAATATACGCTATCCATTTTTCAAGTGTATCTGTAGAAATTCCAAAATCAATGCAAGCTTGATTTTCAGAAAAGTCTTTTCCATAAGCCAAGCAATATGCTATAAATCTTTGATATCGATTGTCTTCCAATCCAAATAGTACACATGGAAGTCGCTGTTTTTTGCGCTTGTTGGCTTCGGCCCGCATCGTAGATAATGTAGTCCGATGCTTTTCTTTTCGTTTAAACAACTGAACAAAATCGTCTGCACTGTGCCTAAACAAGCCTAGTGTATCGTTAGGTGCATTAAATTCAAAAGCCACTAATGCCTGTACATCATTGAATCCTAAATGTTCACAAGATGGAACTCCATATTTTTCACAAAGTTCTATATACTCCTTCTTTTTTAATGACGCATTAATAACATTAAAAATATAATCATCTTTAAATGCTTCGCTAGAATAATCTAGATATTCAATTGATATATTCATATTATGATCAACTGCAAATTCATTTATAGCTTTCACACCCATTTCACTTCCGTGAATAGATACAAAGAAAATATTAGAATTCTGTAAATCAGGCGCTGATTCAATAAGTAGTTTAAGATTCTCTATAAATGTTAAACCAGAGCCGAAGAAATCATCTACAAAAACGAGTGTTTCGGGAACAATATCTTCGTCAATTAAATCCCAAATATCACTAGCGTGAGAGTCATACAATTCATTGTTATTCCAGTAGATCATAAATGTAATATCCGAAAAACCTACTCCGGCTTTTTTAGGTATTTTAGTAAAAACGGTTTTATTAGTGTCTATGGAATGATTAGAAACTAGTTTTTGATGTAATTCCTTTACTTTTTCGCCTACTTTTGCTTGTGAATAGAAATAAAAATTTTTCAATAGTTCAAGAAGAAGAGGATGCTTGTCCTTAGGAAAATTGTTTAGCCAATTTTCAATTTTAACATCGTATTCTTCTCTTATTCTTGCATCTCCCCACTCTTTCGTATATACACCATACTTATATCTCGGCGTAAACTTTTCCATTCAACCTCTCCTTTCCTCATAATTTATAACACATTCAATCTGATTTGCCTTAACATTTCCACATCCGCTAGGCAGAACTCATAATTAGGTATCTCATTCGGAGTTATCCATTTAATGTCGTTATGCTCCAACTTTTGAGGTGTACCCTCGGCGATGGTTGCATTGAACAATGTCAAATGCACCGTCAAGTCGGGGGATTCGTGCGTGACGTCCATAAACGTATCGCCGACTGAAATTGTCACAGCAAGCTCTTCTCTGCACACGCGGATAAGGGCTTGTTCTTTCGTTTCTCTCGGCTCAACTTTGCCGCCAACAAACTCCCAAAGAAGCCCTCTCGCCTTGTGCGCAGGTCGTTGGCATATCATAAATTTATCGCCCTGCCATATAAGGGCTGCTACTACTTCTATCATACAATTTTCTTATATCTACCTATGGAGTATTTATTTTTTGAATTTACTAATCCAAGTTACAATTCAATAAACAACTTATTAAATCTCAATTCTTTAAAAGCGTCAGTAAGCTGCTTAGCGATACGCTCCGATTCTATAACCGTTCCCAGCTCTATATTTCCTTCCAAGCCATGATAGGAAAGATTGGCTGAAGATATGAGACTCTTATAACCATCCACACATATCACTTTAGCATGTAACGCCGCCATGCTATCTTCGGCATTCTGATAATCATAAATGTTCAAAAACCTTCCTTTATAACGCATCAATTTATCAAGGTAGATATGCTTTTCAGCTTGATTAAGATAAATTTGACATAAGATTCCTCTTTGGCTTTTTTCGATTATCAAATCTAATAGTTCGGCAAAATACTCTGACATAGAATACCCCGTTATCAAAATACTTTTTTCAGCTGAAGTTATCAATTCTTTAACTACAATCTGATTTTGTCTAACTTTGATTCCTGTTGTAATTGGTGCGGTTATGGTCAAATCGATCTTTTCTCTTTTCTCGCTCTTTATTACCGATATCAACATCTTTACGATTATTTCTGCGTCCTGGTCGGAAGCAGACGGAAAAATCCTATGCACTATTGGTGTGATCCCTTCAAATGGTATATCTTCTACGTTGTTTGAAAAGGCATAAGGTTTAACCTCTTCCAACAACATATCAAACATCATATTTCCAGTTGACATAACTTAACTACTAACTCCTTGAAATATGAATTGTGCTCTTTATTTTCTAATGGTACAACAAGTCCTCTATCCAACATGCGATTTCCGTTCTCGCAAGCGGTCTCGGAAATCATACAGCAAGAGTGACACGCAGAACCATTAAGAGCATCACCATTTGGAACATGTGAAGAACACTCGGGATCGTTCGTACAAATTAAAGCATTTTCAAAAGCCCTTGTCATCAACTTTAAGATTTTGCTGATCTCACCAAGTTCTACCAATCCTCCGAGAGAACCTTCCTTATCAGAACTACCGGTGTATAAGAGTATGCCTGACATTTTATCACTACAATAAATTCTCTCCTTTATTGACGAGGAAGAGTACCCAGAAAACATGGCCATTTCTTTTATAAGCAAATGCGCAAATGTATGCATCATTACATACTTCGCGTTTCTAGGAAGGTTAACGGACCATTGACGAGATTCGCAATATTCATTGTAACTCTTTTCATATAGTTGAGAAAGCTCTTTTACACCACTTGCATTTATCCACTTTTCAATTGAATCCTTATTAAATTCTATGAATACGCCCTCTCCATGTATCTCTGCAGCTGGAAGCCATTTTTCATCCTTGCCTTTATGCAAATATACGATGTTAGGCTGTTTATCAGCATCAGTATCGGGATCAGGAGCAGACACTCTCGTATGCCCAAGCAATACCATAACTTCCCTAAGGCGTGTAATACGAATAATTCTCGAAAAATATGTCTTAAGCTCTTCTGGCAGCTGATCTTCTTCGGCAAGAAAATGCTTCTTGTTACGCTGGTACACCGGATCGTTATGATGAGTAATAGCGTTGTATTCCATTTGTTTAATCTCATTGAATTCTTTGATGTTTTCGCGCCTCTTTTTCAACGCTGCATCAAATTCTTCACGAGGAAATGCGCTAAAATACAGATTGTAAGCATCGTTAATACCTTCTGCTCCACGAACCTGTTCAAACGCCTCAATTATACGCATATGCTCATCGATCAAATTGAAGATAGGATCAATCCAAGGAGGTATTGATATAGCACTTCTTATGACTGGGAAATAAACATTTGATGCACCCCTTTGAGAAGGATTAACCGAACAACGACAATCTCTGTCTCTTTTACTATTGGGCCTGAATGGGAAGTTACCACTACAGGAACACAACTCATTAATTACATCTTTTTGCGTTGCTCCACTCATACTTCTTCTTGCTCCACAATCACACTGAATCCACATATCTGCCAATGTAGAAGTATTACCAGTAGAGAACATTTTCATAGGGGCTTTACAGTCAGTTTTTCCTCTATGTACCCATAAGCGATATGGAAAATCATCCATATGTCCCTGTTCACATGTAACTATAAATCTTGATGGATATGCCGGTTTATTGCACACCGGACATGTTGCTCCAAATCTAGCAAACTTATCCGCATCAAAGTTATCTCTTATATCAAAAATTCTGCCACATTTAGGATTAGGACACACGTGCATGTAAGGGAATGAACACACGGGTAAGTCAAAGCCTTTAGAAGTTCTTGGCATATAGAAACAGTTAACACCAAGATACGATGCAAGCCTACCATCTGTAATTTTCTTTCCTTTAACATTCCAATAATTTGTATCTAATACTGTTACGGAGTCTTTAACCGCATCAAGAATGGCTCCGGGTCCGAATGTAGTAATTAGCTGATTCGGGCGTATTTCCCCTACTTTATTATAAATAAAACCTACCATTTTAATCCTCCGAGTAATAATAGAGTTGCGATGAATTTTCCACCTCTCTCATAGAAGAGAGTGTGGGTAATCCTTCTCCTTCATTAACATCATTGTAGAACCGAAGAAGATTGGTCTTCTCGTCGTTTGTCGTACCACGATAAAATAAGTGCTTTCTACGTGCGGCGCGGGTTTTCCAATCGAAAATAAAATCATCAATTTCTCTTTCTGCATCTTGACGCGCCGAAGGTTTAGCAATCATCAGCTTGTTCAAAATAAGTGCCTTAACTTCTGCTAATTGCTCATCTGTAATATTAGCGATGTCATTGGCTTTATCTTCTTCTGCGAACTCCTTATACTTAAGTCTTATTGCTGCGACAACAATAGCGTGTAGAACTCTGTCTCGCGCACGAGCAGAGAACGGAGTTGCTGTGGTTCCTTCTACATATCGATAGAGCTGAGAGTGATATCCACTAAAGTTCTCATAGTGCGAAAGGTCTCTCGGACGATATGGGTTGTATATGGTAAATACCAACCCCGGATAAGTACGACCTATACGGCTTGTTGCCTGAATATACTCCGAATTCTGCTTAGGCTGTCCTCTTACAACCATAAGTCCAAGTCTGTTAACATCCATACCTACCGCTATCATGTTAGTAGCAATAGCGGTATCAAGACACTGATCCTCAGAGCACGGGACTTCAAGCTCATTAAGCAACTCTGTAATCTTAGACGAAGGAACTCGAGAAGTTATCTCTATACGTCTATGTAGCGGTCTGTATTGTGCATATCCGTACTTTTTCTTAATTCTGTTGATTCTCTTGGGAATGTCGTCCTGCAAAAGTCGTACTGTACCGCCCAACTCTCTGATACTGTTAAAATATCCTATTAAAGTATAATATGGATCAACATATTCTCTTGATCCATCTTCTTTTGAAAGAGCAAACGCTGTTTGCAAAATGATAGAGTAAATTCTAAGAGTCGTGGTGATTATAGATTGACCGTTTGCGCAAATACCTACGTATTTTCTAAACGGATCGTCTTTCACAGGAATTTCCCTGATAAAGAAGCTGTCCCCAATCTCAAAGCCGTTTGCTGGAAATTGAGACATTCTTCTACGTCCATAAAGACTCTTAACTTGCTCGTCAGCATTTTTAATAGTAGCTGTCGATACTACATATTTAGGATGAATAACTTCGTTGCCAATTTTGTATGTACAAAGGTTTTCTATAAGTGTTTCATAGGCACCATAAATTGTACCTAAAGGTCCGGTTATAAGATGAAGCTCGTCCTGAACTATCAATTCCGGAGGGGCAAACATTTTAACCGGTTGGCAAGTTCTCACCCCATTATGAGTAAGCGGATGCTTCGCGCCACTTGCTATGTATCCGTGTACAGAACATTTTCTATCCACTCTTCCAAACAAAGTGTTGGAACGCACATCCCATGGCAAATTTGCAAACTTGTCTACTGTAGCCAAAATTACAGTAGGACACTTGCCATAAATCTCTTCGTCTACTAGGTAAACAGGGATGTTTCTGCCGCTCTTATATTTGTAATATCTGCAATCGTTATTGACGCAATAAATCCTGACTTCGTGCTTATCAACATCAAATTCAAAGAAGTCATCGTTTATGGCATTGCCCTTCCCATCAACCAGTTTTTCGCCACAGAAGGGGCAGTTTAAAATCTGCTTGCGGAGAAGACGTTTTTTACTACCTACTGCTTCTGGATTTTCCTCTGATTCTCTAAATTCGACGAACTTATTAGGGGTTACTCCACCTCCAACCCAGAATCCGATAGAAATAGGCTCGTTACCGAATTTAGGAGCTTCTTTTTCTCTCACCATTTCAGCTGCAAGGATCATTTTTGTCAATCTATCACGCTGCTGAGTAGTAAGTAAACGAAGTGTATATCTAAGTATAGCAGTTACTCCGCCATCTCGATTATATCCATCTGAGGTACCGGTCTGCAATCTTCGGTTAGCTATAACAAAAGCAATAAGTCCAAGATATGCCTCTGTCTTACCACCACCCGTTGGGAAATAAAGCAAATCGACATTGTTTCTATCTTTATGAAGAGGATTAACAATTCCGGAAATATTCATTAAGATGAATGCAATCTGGAAAGGTCTCCAACCAAACTCATTCTCTTCTTTATGGGGATCTAAAAAATCTACAAAAGCGCATTTCTTACCCTGTGAATTTTTTTTAGAATAATTACCTATTGCACGCTGCAATATCATGACTCTATTCATAAAACAAAACGCGGTATATGCTCTTTCGTTGCTTTCGATAAGTGCAATTCCCTCTTTGATTCGATTGAGAGAATCCATGCACTTGCTTATAACTTTGTTACCAATTTTCTCGGCAAACGAAGGATTCTGCATCTTCTCATTTTGAATCAGTTTCTCATTGATCCACTTTTCGTATGATGATGCCAAAACATTGAGTCTTTCAAATATTACTTCTCTTTTGTTAGCTTGTCCAAGTAAACGCATTGAAAAATAGAACTTGTCAAACCCTTCCAGTGCTGCACTTACTCCAGGAAATTCATATTCTGGAATGAAGGCAGTAGAAATCACCTTCGCTGACTGATTATTATCATTTTCCCATACAACTGCGCATCCACGACCACGACCAAAAACTGGTCGCTGCTCATAGTAAAACTCGTCCACTTCAAGAATTTCACGACAAATATGTTCTGCCATAAACATGCCTTCTTCACCGTTAGCTATTGCTGCCAATTCTACTTGAAACATAACCGAAGCAATATCATCAGAGTGAGGGCGCTCGTTTATAACATATACGGTCACAAGAGTATACGAAGTCTTAAGCTTCATCTTGGATACATGAAGTTTAACGTTAGAGTCAATTTGTATCGAATAATCAGCAGAGCGCGCAAAACTTTTTAAATCGACATCCACAAAGGATTCTTTGTCTTCCCTCTGATATTTAGAAACATCTCTTTCGGTTCCATCGGCTTTCATCTGAGTCTCAGTAAACTTGTGATAATCACCCCAGCGAACTCTAAAGCTAATATTCTCTTCCGAAGACTTCACATAAAAGCTCATGCCAATAGAAGATTGCTTTTTAAACTTTGCAGATGACACAGGATCATTGTCATCTTCATCCGGCGGAGGTGTATAATCATCATCTTCCGAAAACGCATCATCAGAAGAATTAATATCAGTTAAAGCTTCCAATGTAAGCTCATCCATAGTACGAGGAAAGAGCATTCCCGTCAAATATGCAAAAATAGGGCTCTCATCTATTACCTCGTCTTTGGCCATTGGGCCTATTAAATCAGTCTTTAGGGCATCAATTATTACCTGTCTAATTCTTGCATATTCGACTCTGTCCATTTTAATCCTCCAAAATTATCTTAGCTGTTCCTATTGTGTAATTAAACGTGTTACCAACAGCAATATTGTTGTCGGTTATTAAGCGATATTCCCAACGCTTTTTATCGGGATCTATCGTTGATGCGTGATGGCACCAATTTATTCCTTCTTTTGCCTTTGCCAATACATCCTTATTTTCCACTTCACTGGAAGCCTTTACCTCAACCATGTATTTTCCTGCTTTAGTCTCTACAAGGAAATCTGGTGTATACTGTTGCCCAGCTTGCCAGAAAATTCCGAGCTGATTGAGCGGTGGTTTTATCCATCTGATAACTTCATTATCCTCTTCCAAGATAATGGAAAACAAACGTTCCGTATCGCTATCAAATGCATTTTCAGGATAGTATGATTTTTTATATCCTGTAAACAAATATTTTTTTATATTTTTCTTATCGTTAAAAGGTCTGTTAAACTGTACCTTTCCATCCTTCTTTGCATTTTTGATGAAGGATTTGAAAACGATAGTATTGGCATCAAGTGTACATACGTATCTATTATTTATCTCTGCATTTGCATATATCTGTTTTCTTAAATCTTCAACAATAACTACTGCGTAACGACGTACAATTTTTCGTTTTTCTTCTTCGGACTCGTCAATTGTATCAAGATATTGACTAACAATATCAATAACAAGTTCAGCATCGTCATAGGAAAGCTCGCTTATTGTATCTATAAGCATACACGCCAATGTGTTGAGTGCGTCGTCAACCTCTAAAATTTCTGCATCAAACGAATCAAGCATCTGCTTATTTATCGTATCAAAACGCTCGATTTTAGAAGCCGCGATTTCAAAATCGCTTATTGTTCTTTTTACTACAAACGGTTTTGCAGTAAACGATGAGCTAATATGTATAGCAATTTTGGGAACCGCTATTGCTTTATTCATAAACTCTTTAATTTTAACCGCTACTTCACGTTTAACTTCAGCTTTCTTTTCTTCAGTTATTATAGGAGTATTTTGCATTATTTGTGTATCTTCTTCCGTTATAACGGTATTATTCTCCATAATATCAAAGAAAGACAACTGGGTAGAAGTTTCTTCTTGCCTCTTAATTGTATTCTTTGGAGCGACAAAAGCATCTACATATTGAGCAATAAAATCTTCTTGAGTTTTTGTATTTTCAGCTCTGAGCGAAGCTATATCGGCATCCTTGAATAAAGAATCCAAAATTGTAACTTCATAATCATCAAATACACCTGTTATTTGAACGCTTTGAGTCTCTTCAACATCCTTTTCATCAAGATTTCTATGACGGAATACATCGCTATTCTTAACCTCGTCGATAAGCTCGCGATAGTGGTCGTGAGCAACGATGTCAAGCGTATCTATGTCCTCATTTCCGGTAATAAAACCGAACGGAAGTCTAAGACCACGACCGATAGTCTGAAGAGCAAGGATATCACTCTTAGCTGCATTGAGAGGGATAATTGTAAAGAGATTGTTTACATCCCAGCCCTCTTTGAGCTTGTAAACGTGCAAAACTATCTCTATTGGATTTTGATTGCTCTCGATAGAAAGCAGCTTCTTGATATTCTCTTCACTCTCTTCTCCGGTCATATTGGAGTGAATCTCGATAACCTTTCCACGATACTTACCACCAGAGAAAGCATCGCTATCTATGAGTGCACGAACTTTCTTTGCATGCTCAGTATCTTTACACGCAATAAGAACGATAGGCTTTACGTATTCGAGCCCATTATCTGCACAATACTGGCGCACCACATTCTTGCGATTTTCGTGAAGAGCAAGACCGTCTTTGATCTTCATCTCCTCAATATCATCAGCAGAATATCCGGCCGTGTTGGTTCTTCCCATAACAACAGGAATCTTCAAATACTTGCCTGCACCTTTTGCAAGATCGTAAGTGTAGATAATATTTTTGTTAGTATCTTTAGGCGTAGCGGTAAACTCCAAGCCCAGAACAGGCTTCAGATAATTGATCGCTTTCATCGACTGCGGTGCATAGTAGCGATGTGCCTCGTCCATGCAGATAACAAGATCATCAAAGCCTGCGAGAATATCAGCAAAGGAAGCTCCGAGCATTTCCTGGAACTTATGGAACTTAAACTGAACATCGCCGCGAGTGAAAATCTTGCTGATATTGAAGATAAAAAGCTGTATCTTCGAGCTCTTCTCTATCTCGATCTGCTGCTGACGATACTGGGTGTAGTTCTCACCATCAAACACGCGCGGAACACCCATCTCCGCCTCAAGTCCTTTGAATATGTACTTAGGATGGCTAGGATGTGCTTCCTTACGAAGCTTATCATAAATGGTGTTTCCTGGTGCTAAGATGAAGAAGTGACGGTAACCCTTGGTCTTATAAAGGTAGTAAATAGCTGCACCCATAAGGCGAGTTTTACCAATACCGGTTGCCATATCAAAGCAGAATGACGGGAAATCAAATTCCTTTGCCACTTTGATAGTTTGTCCACCTTCGCAGTGTTCTGTTGCGATCGCTTCTATTTCGCTTTTACTCTGATTTTTGTAATCGCAATTTTCGGAAATTGCCGCAAGGTAAGAGAGCGCTTCTTTTTGCGGATCTCGCAAACTCATGGCATAGCCGATTTTATTAACCATATCTGCCATATTATCTTACCTCACTTTCAAATGTACATTTTTCAAGAAGATCCTTCGGGATTTTCTTAACTTCAATATTGTCAGGAAGTCTTAAACCTGACTGAATCTTTGTGCCATAAATCAAGAGCGACTGATCTTCGCCAAGCGTGGCAGCAACGGTCTTGATATATTCGGCATTGATAAACTCTTTTGTAATATGGATAAATCTCTTCTCCGAAGAGTAACCGTGATATACACCATCTACTTTATAACGGAAGCCCTCAATCTTGCAGATAGCTTCGCAAAGCATCTCGAATGTATATTCGGGGTTAATCTGATATACAGGCAATACGGGATTCTTAACAAGCAAACTAGGAGCTAGCTCATAGAACTTATATCCGCCTCCGCCTTTCCAGTTGGCGGATTTGGAAATGCCGCCTTGTTCTCCATCAACTACTTTATCCAGTCGTGCTTTACAATGAGTATAAGCATGGTCTCCAAGCTCTATACCAATCCATTTTCTTCCCATTTTATGTGCTACTGCTGCTGTTGTGCCCGAGCCCAAAAAAGAATCCAATATCAAATCTCCTTCCTTTGAAGAAATTTTCATAATTCTTTCAATCAGCCTTTCTGGTTTAGGCGTTGCAAATGGATCCTCTGGAACAAGCGCTTTGACTTCTTTTTTTGCTTCTTGATTATGACCAACATCAGCACACTTCCATATAGTCATAGGAACAACTCCACCTTGTACCTCTGATAAAAACGTCTTTTTTCTAGGAACATTATTTCCATTTATACCAAACCAAATCCTATTGTCTGCCACTAATTCATCAAAAGTCTTTTTATCTACGGTCCAACTTCTACTTGTGGAAGGATTAACAATTCTACCGCTTGGAGTAGTTATTGGGTAATCACACGCAGCACTATAGGTGCGAGCTGTTAAATCGCTCGAAGCCCAGACTCCCCTTGGATCGTTGTCCGGATTGCTATATCTGTCATCCATATCCGCAGTTCTTGGTAAAAGATTCGGTTTCCAAAAATCTTTATTTTTTGCATAAACCATTATAAAATCATGACTATCTGACAACCACTTTGCATCATTTTGAGGTGAAAACTTCTTTTCCCATATAACATTATTCACAAAATTGTTGCGACCAAAGACCTCATCACAAAGCACTTTCAAATATGCTTGCTCATCATCATCTATACTTATCCATATAGTTCCCTGTTCCGACAACAAATTTTTTAGTAAAACAAGCCTTTGCTTCATTAAAGAAAGCCAAATGCTATGCTCTAAACTGTCGTCATATTGCTTAAATGCATAACCGGTATTATATGGCGGATCGATATATACACATTTAATCTTTCCAGCATATTCCTGTTGCAGAGCCTGCAAAGCAATAAGGTTATCACCGTGAATAAGCATATTTTCGCTATTCGGATCACCATAGGACTTGCTTGAATCTTCTATCAATATACGCGGTTCAACAGCAACTTCATCGTACTTGCCAACCCACGTTAATTCTAACTTTCCTGTTTTTTGCATTTCATTCCTCCGATTACGCGCTGCAATTTGCAAACGACTTTTTATTTGTCAAAGCTTGTCCTTTTGGAGTCAAAGAATAATAAACTTTATTTCTTACAGATCTCTTACAAACATAACCAGCTTCAATTAAGCGATTCAAGAATACCATCTCAAAGCTGTTTTTTAAATTATATTCCGTCGAATTTCCACCCGTGGCAAATACAATTATTCTGTTAGCAACTTGAGCACTGGTAACTTCTTCCGACAACATTGGAGAAATATAAGTATACAACTCTTCCCAAGTTGTTCTCACGGAACTATCCGAAGCCCACAATCCAAGCATTTGGTCTCGGAATGGAACCGCTAAGTTTTCCTCCCCAAAAGGAAGTTCTTCTGCTTCAGCTACTGATTGAACTTGAACATCTTGAAAAGATTCACCCTCTCCGAGTCTAATCCATCCTGGTCTATCGTTTTTCTTAATCGCCTTTTCCAACGAAATAGCTACTTTCTTTCCAAGCTCATCGGCATTACGCCAAGTAGCTCCCATTGTAGTACCATATGCCTTTTCGCGAAACGCCTTCAATTCTGAAACATGCTCATCTTCCGGCATCTTTACAGTATTGTTAACTGGAAATACATAAATAGGAATCTGCTTTGATTTTGCATAATCATATTCCATCTCTGTGTAACTTTTACCTGTTATTGGACTGATACTTCCATATCTTTTACCAATGATTAACACATAGTAATCGCAGAGATCTATAACCTTTTTTATGTACTCAAATTGTTCCTCATCGGCTGCGCAAAACGCTTCCATTCCGGCAGGAATACAATCTATCATAAGCAGAGTTTCTATAACATTTTTCCGTTCTTCTTTTAGATCCTCATACGTAGAGCTTATAAAGACCTGATATTTCTTTTCCATTTTATACTCCTAAAATTTTACCATAGCTTTCACCACCAATAGAGGCATAATTTCAACCGATTTTATATAAGCATCGATTTCTTTCTCAGCTTCCTCTTCGATATCACTGACTTTTTGGTGATAGGTACTCTGTAATTTTTCCAATTCTTTTTTCTTTCCATCAATCTTCTTTTTAATATCGATTTTATGCAAGAAATCTTTAACCTGAGAACACTCAAATTCGAGTTCCTTTATCGCATCTGATATCTCGCCTATTTCAAGATTAAGCTGTGCTTTGCGTATCTCCGCCCAGTTCATAATCTTTTTTCTGAAACGTGCTATATCTACCACAGCCTTTGATCTGTATTTGGCGTGCATCTCACTCTCAGCCAAAGAAACAGCTTTATCATAAGCGTCACCAGCGCGCTCCTCTGCCAGATAATATAAATCTGGTGTACGAGGAAGAGTATCCAAAGTATCGAGTATTTCTCGCTCAGTCTTGTTTATTTTCTTTCCGTACTCATCAAAAATATAGAGTGCGGGAGCTAAGATATTTTTGCCATCTGTGAATGCTCCTATCAAAATAAAACCGTGGACATCTCCGAGAATGTTTTCCTTACGGTAATTCTCGCAAGGTATTTTGCCGGGCCGTATATCTATCGCGGCGGCATTTACCTTATCCCATATTTCGTGTTCTTCGCAATATGTGTCTATTTCAGCCTTAAAATCAGCAAAAGTTGTAGCTTTTTCAACTGCAGAAGTGTTTAATATATCTCGGAGTTTTGAAACCTTAGCATGCGCAATTTTCTCGAGATCTCTGTCAAGACGGTCAAACTCATGTTTGAACTCTTTATAAAAATTACAGGTCTGATATATCTGCAAGATTTTCTTTTCAAAATTAACTCCGTTATCAAGTGCTCCGAGCGCAACATCGGATGCACCAAACACACCTTCAAAAAGCTCAAATTTTCTTCTAAGAATTTCATAAACACGCCTGTCTGCTTCATTGTTCGTATTCAAGAAATTCATTACAAATACAGTGTTCTTCTGACCGTATCTATGACATCTACCTATTCTCTGTTCTATCTTCTGAGGGTTCCATGGTAAATCATAATTAATAACTGTATTGCAGAACTGCAAATTTAAACCTTCGGAACCTGCATCAGTCAATATCAAAATCTTTGCGTTGTTTTTGAAGTAATCCATTATGGCGTGCTTAAATTCAACATCGCGTCCATAATTGGTTTTTCCAAAATTCTTTATCTGCCAAGTCTTATAAATCTCTTTAGATAATTCGTCGTTCATTTCTCCGTTGAAGAGCAGAATATCCCCTTCTGAATACCCTTCTTCGATCAACTCTCTACACATATATTTTTGCGTACGTTTAGACTCGGTAAAAATTACCACCTTCTCGTCAATGCCGAGCTCTTTTTGCTCCTTAAATGCAGCGGCAACAGCCTCGATAAGCTTGGTCATTTTTGCATTACTGGTTATACGCTCAGCAACTTCAATAATTGCCTCTACTTCGTCCAGCTCGTTTTGAATTTGCTCTTTCTTATATATTATATCGTCATCATCTTTGTTGAACTGGTCTTCATCAACCTCATCTTCGAGATAAGACCAGAACAAGTCAAAACCTTCTTGTGCGTCAGAAGATTTTGTACCATCGTACAATTTTTCAAGTCTTTCTTTTAAAATTTCAAATGTTTCAATGAGAGCAAAGCTGGACGACGCGAGAAGCTTTCTGATAACAAGCGTTATCATATTACGATTTGCCGTAGGAAGACTATAAAGAGTATCTCTTTTAAGAAAAGCGTTAACTCTCTGATAAAGTGTTAGCTCATTGATAGAAAGCTCGAAATCAAAGGTGTAGCATTTACGCTCCGGAAACTGCATATATGTTGATACATCTCGGCGGAGCGTTCTGTGAAGAACCGGTGCTAATACTTCTTTAAGTTCAGTATAGTTGCCCCCCTCTTCGTATCGCTTAGTGAACAACTGCTGATCTCCGAATATACGCTGATCAACAAAAGATACCGTTGCGTAAATATCTGAAAGGCTATTCTGTATCGGCGTTGCCGTAAGCATAATTTTAGGAATACCGCGAGAGATTTCGAACAGTTCTTTTGATCGCTTCGCACCGTTAAACGCATTGCGCAAATGATGCGCCTCATCGATAACCATCAGATCCCATTTGACCATAGGAAATCTCTTCATAAGTTTAGAAGCATATCCGTAAGTAGTAATTACCACCTCAACATACGGGCTACCTTTCAGTTTTGCTCGTATATCATAATAGTTCTGTTCAACTATATTTCTTGTAAGAATAATGGAACGTATTCCAAATTTTTCTTTAAGTTCAATCTCCCATTGCTTTCGAAGGGGATTGGGCATAGCAAGTAATATCCGTTTTGCACCTTGATTAATAGCATATTTTATAGCAAGACCTGCTTCTATAGTCTTTCCAAGTCCAACTTCGTCGGCGAGTATTATTCCGCCATCTTTTAAACTCTGTATTGCAGCGCAAAATGCCTCAACCTGATGCGGATTAATATCTATATCTGAATCAAGCAGGCAATTATATGGCGATTCTTCAAGACATTGCTTCTTGAAGACAGCGTATTGTTCTATCAATACATTGCTCATTTTTAATCCTCCGGTAAAAATTGTCTTCTAATACTTATTGCGATAGCTTCTGCCATTAGAGGGGGAACAGCGTTTCCTATTTGAGTGAAAGCTGCAGTACGTCCGCCTTCGAAGTAATAGCTATCTGGAAATGACT
Source organism: Eubacteriales bacterium (assembly GCA_045612715.1). Lineage (GTDB taxonomy): Bacteria > Bacillota > Clostridia > Oscillospirales > CAG-272 > RGIG4608. The sequence continues at coordinate 15,630 of JAZKZP010000087.1, read as the reverse complement.
GAACACGAGCTGCTTCTCTTACTGAGAGAGATCTTGCTTGTGTGATGTCTGGGTGAATGAAATAATGGCCGTCCTTTGAAATATGTGCTATCATAGTATGACAAGCGGGTAAATCACCTTCAATCACCTTAAATCTATCCAAAAAATTCTTTGTGTTTTTATGGGTTATTAATTCCGTGGGCAATTCAGAATATTTCAATCGAGTATGTCCGTTATTCCATGCCTCAATTGTTTTACGATAGATTTCTCTATCTCTATCTATTTGAGGTCTAGCGACGTGTTGCGTCAAAATATCGCCACGTTCACGAATGCCATACTCACCAACGTAAGTTTTACTGAGTCTATTGTGCGTATAGTTATTAATTTCTTCTCCAGGTTCTAGTGTTGGTAAGGCACAAAAAAGATCGTTAACCTTGTACTTGTGCTTAATTGTTTCTATAACAGGATAGCTATGCTCCGTTCCCTGTAGCCAACCGACAATTATAATTCTTTTTCTGTTCTGCAAAACTCCGTATTCAGATGAATTAAGTTCTTTAGCCTCTGTTTCATACCCCAAACGGTGGAGATACATTTGAATATTTTTAAAATACTTTCCATTGCCAGCCGAAAGAATTCCCGGAACGTTTTCAAAAACAAACATAGTAGGGTGATATCTATTCAAAAATCTGCAATACATTTTATAAAGAAAATTGCGAGGATCTTCCATAACATCTTCCGGAGCTAACTCTTTGTCTTTTGCACTTTTTATAGCTCTACCTAGAATAGAATAAGCCTGACAAGGAGGTCCTCCAATAATTAAATCGATGTGTCCCTCCCATTCCGGATGATCTTCTATTCTTTGATCGATTGTAGTAAAAATACCCTCAATAGTCTTCAGACTAATTTCTTTGCATATAACGCTATCTATAACGTTCTTAGGTACAGCAGCATACAACTGTTCACGTGTTATTTGTCCTCGCAAATAATTTCGATATATATTCAATCCACCATTGGCACGCAAGAAGTGATAGCACGCTCTTGTTTTTAATGTAAAGCAGGCATTTTGATTCATCTCGACATGAGCAACAGGTTCGTAACCTGCACGAAAAAATCCCTCGGATAGCCCACCCGCACCAGCAAATAAATCTATGTAATTCATAATGTGTGTCTATTACGATTATTGATCATTAGGAACGATTTCTACAATATCGTCCATTTTACAGTTAAGTGCCGTACAAATCTTAACAAGCACATCGCTTGACACGGTTGCACCATCTTTTTTCATTTTTGCGAGCGTTGTAGGACTAATGCCTGCCTTTGCAGCAAGGTCCTTGCTCTTCATTTCACGATCAATTAACAATTTAAAAAGCTTTTTATAACTTGCAGCCATAAATTCACCTCAACATAAATTTTTATACAACCTAATTGTACCACTTTTTATGTCAAAATGCAACATTTTTCTAAAAATACTTTAGCGATGTTGTAATTTGTTTCATTTTCGCCTATAAACAGTGTAAATATTTGGCCAAATGTTTATATATAGATGTTTATATATAGAATCATGATTATATTTTCCCCTATATAATAATACCCATTTTTTCAACAAAATTCTTCAAAATTTGCAAAAAAATTTAGCGAGCACTCGAAATGCTCGCTTAAATTCAATAAAAAATAATTATTTGTTCGATTCTTTCAGATTCAATATTGACTCTTAAAAAGCCAAATGTTATAATATAGTCAGAGATGAAATATACGGTAGTTCCCCTGATTTTGTATCAACCATTTGTATCAACTTGTGATAAAAGTTGAACACGAATGTGACAAAAGTGGAGCACTATCCCATTATTTACAGAAATATATTAACAAATACGGTAATATATTGACAAATATATGGGGAAATTACTCGGAAAGTGGTAAAAATATGCCCCTTGGGGTGGTAGAGACCGCAAGTTCAATAATTGACCAGCTGAGCTACATCATTAAGCTATGAAAATAGCAATTTCAAAAATTACTCAGCCGCCTTGAAGTTGTATATGGGTTTAATTTTACAAATAATCTGAGCTGTAGGCTCAATGTTCTCAACTATTTCGTCGATGCTTTTATATGCCATAGGAGACTCGTCAAGTGTGTCGGGTAATACGCAAGTTGAGTAGATACCCTCCATCTCCTTCTCATACTCTTCCATAGTCAGCTTCTCGAATGCAGCTGTACGCGACATAAGACGTCCTGCACCGTGTGGAGCAGAAAAGTTCCAATCCTCGTTGCCCTTACCGATACAGATAAGAGATCCGTCCCTCATATTAATGGGAATAAGGAGCTTTTCACCAAGCTTTGCAGAAACAGAGCCCTTGCGGAGAATCATCTCATTTATATCGATGTAGTTATGAATGGTTTGAAATGTTTCTATTGCAATCCATTCGCATCTCTCAAGAATGATCTCCGCCATTTTTGCACGGTTTCTCTCGGCAAATTTTTGACAGATATCTACGTCATGAAGGTAATCATCCATAAATGAACCATAGAGGTAGCAAAGATCGTGAGGCAAGGTAGGATTTTTTGCCTTAAAATCTTTATCAAGCGTATTTAATGCTGCTTGAATCTCAGCTCTTCTCCCATCTTCCTTGTATGTGCGAATAATCTCCTCGCGTTGTTTAAAATACTCTTCTTTACCTACGTTAAGGTCAACTGCAAGTTGCTGATAAAAATCGGCTACCTGAGTACCGAGATTACGGCTACCGGAGTGAATAACAAGATATTTGCCTCCTTCATCATCGACATCAACCTCTATAAAGTGATTACCACCTCCAAGAGTGCCGAGCGATCTCTCAAGTCTTTTAGTATCCCTAAGATTTCTATAGCAACGAAGCTGGGTGAGATCAAATCTCTCATTTCTTCCCTCCCAAACATTTCTACCACAAGGAATGTAATGAGCCGCCTCGTCAAGCTTCTCAAAATCAATATCTATCTTACCGAGGTAAACTGTGTACATACCGCAACCGATGTCAACACCCACCATAGCGGGCACTATTTTATCGGTTATAGTCATAGTTGTCCCTATAGTACAGCCCTTGCCTGCGTGAACGTCGGGCATTATTCTTATTTTAGATGAGGCAAATGCCTCTGTATCGCAAACCGCCTTTATTTGCTCACGTGCGCCATCCTCAACAGTTGTTGCAAAGCATTTCGCAGTGTTGAATTTGCCTACGATTTCTATCATAATCTTCTCCTTTCATAAAAATACGGTCGGACATTATTATCTATATGACAACAATGCACCGACCATATCATAATTAGGCATTATTGCCGTGAAGAATTGATGTAAGCTGAGTGAGAACGTCAGAGCCGGAACCGATATTGATGTTGCCAACATTCTCACAAATGCGCTCAACGTACTCAAGCTCTTTGAGCTTATAGAGGGTTTTATTCTCGTCCATAAGCTTAGCGGTGTTGAGCAAGGATCTGGTCGAAGCGACCTCCTCACGTCTTGTGATTACGTTTGCCTGAGCTCTCTTCTCGGCAACGAGAACGGTATTCATAATATCACGAATCTCGCCGGGAAGGATAATATCCTTAACCGCTGCATCTGTAATATCAATGTAAAGATCCTTCTCTTTTGCCTTGAGCTTCTCAAATACGAATTTTGACATACCATCCTTGTTCTCAAGAATCTCATCAAATTTGTACTTACCCACGTACTCACGAAGGGCGAGTTGGGCAGCGACGTGCAACTGTTCCTCGTAATTATTGATCTCGGTGAAAACCTTGATACAGTCAGTTACTCGGTAATTGCACACAAAATTGATACGAAGTGATACCTTATCCGCAGTAAGCATCTCTTGACCTGTAATATCCATCTGAGTAAGACGTGTATCAACAATATCAACGTCAACCTTAACAGATGTTCTCCAGAAGTAGTAAACACCTGCGTCAAGCACCTTGGCAATCTTGCGATTGAAATAAATCAATGCCTTTTCATACTCACCAACCTCAACTCTAATGTAATAGAGTGTGGGAATTTTTGAGAACAGATGCTCGGGTATGGATTCATCTACCTCGGGTGTGGTAATATCAACAACTGTGAATTCGTGCTTATCAACATCATTCCAATAAGCATACTTACCTGTTTTAAGTACACCTGCAAACTTTCCGTTAACATAGTGAAAAGCAAGCTCGGTGTCTCCCACCTCACACACTGCTACGCGAGTAGCAAGCTCCTTGTTTTGAAGCAATGTTTCAAGGGTGCAACGATTTGATGTGATCTGCTGATCAAGAGCGAGCAAATCCACAAGCTTACCGCCCATGAGCCAATACTTGCCTGCTTCAAGCATCTTAATAAATTTTCCATTTTTGAAAAGCAATCCTCTCTGCTTCTCTGTGATAATGATTTTCTGCATATATGTATTCCTCCTTAGAGTAATTTAGTCGTGCCAAACGCCGTTCATGGGAAAATGACGGCCACGGATTTAAGTGCATCGGGCAAAGCGCGGAGCATTTTGCTTGGCGCTTATTTCGAATACACGGTATCCTTCCGCGGACAAAGGTCATAATCGCATTTGCTACTCACAAGTAAAATTTTTACTTACTTTTGCCGAACGGCATCAGCCTGGATTCTCAAAGCACTTTTGCGCTTTGTTTTGTAGTTCTTCCTTAAGAACATCAAGTACCATACCGCTGGCAAGCTATTTTCACAGCTCGGTGGGATTCGAACCCACGATAATAGGGGTGCGTCAAAAAACATGACAATAATACACCTTTTAGCATTACAACGTGTCAGGTTGTGCTATCGCAAGAGGTCTTCTGACATACGCTTTGGTACACCTCGCGCACCGCGGTGAATTTTAAGCAGACACTCGCTTGAAGCAACCTTGCAAGCATATTTTACCATCCAAGGAAAGCTTTTTCACGGAAAAAAAGCTGCGAAATCACATAATTCCACAGCTTTTTCGATATTTTTTGTGTTTTTTTACTTAATTTTGCAATCAAATTGCTTCTGCAGCTTATTTTTCATAAGCTCAACAAATGGCTCGGGTTCGATAACTTCAACGAGAGGTCCAAACGAAAGAATTCGTATTACCATCTCCATCTCGTCGGCATGGTCATATTTGATATGGACAAGATAATGTCTTTTGTCAAGCTTTTCTGCCTGCTTTTCAAAATGGGCAAAGTGCAGCATAACCCTCTCAAGTGCATTTCTATCATCCGTTATCTTAACAGTAACGGTATCCATTCTGCCTTGATGCCTGTGTTCTTTGGGTGTAAACTCACCGTTACAACGCGCGACCGAAACTATCTTTGACAAATTGATAACTGTCAAAAATCTGCATCCGGTTGTAATAAGACGGAATTTATCGTCTTTTTCGGAATATTCAAGTCTTACGGGAAGGCATTTAGCATAAATATTTTGTCCTCTCACGTTTTTCATATTTATTTTGACGGGAGTTTTGTTTCTTATCGCATTGAGAATATAGCGAAATCTGCCTATGTAAGCTCTGTCTTCATAGTTATCACCGTCATTATATCGGTCAAATATGTAATAATCCTCTTGTGTGAAAAGAGGTTCGACATCTTCAAGCCCCTCAAAATTCACACCAAAAAGTTTAATACGGGGATCAAGCGAAATCGCCTTCAGCCATCTTTTTTGCAGAGTTGTAAGAGGCATTGTGGGTTTATGCTCAATAGCAGTAGCAAATTCAGATGTCATCACCTGCCACTTTTCACCCTTAATGGCATTCATAATGTTAAAAGCGCTATCTCCAAACGCATTTTCTTCCACTATTTTTTGCACTTGCTTTGAGTCAACATCCCCCTCGACCATAGCGGAAAGTATCTTTGCTACAGTATTGTAGTAAACGGAGTAAAGCTCACTGAAAATCATATGCTCTCCTCCTTTCCTATGCCATACATCTCGTACATTCTCTTAAGGTCACTCTTAAAGCGATTTTCAGCAGTACGGTTTGAGAAATTCATTTGCGTTATACGGCAAATAAAGGTTCTTATCCAAGGGACAAGCTCGGTTGTATCATAAACGTCGGCAGAAAACTTGTACGTATGATCGTCAAGTTTTTCAACGTTCCCGATTCTCTTCTCTCTATAGAGACGTCGGATAATATATTCCTCGTTGTCAGCAACATGAATAATAAATTCAACGTGTTCAAGCTGCTCCTGTTTGTATGCGTGCTGCCTTGTGTTAACTCCCCACATTTTTGTTTGCATATTGTCAAGTCGAGCGCGTAAATCATCAAAATTATCACAAACGTCGCCAAACTTTACATTCGAAAGATAATCCACACGATAGGATGTAATACACCTAAACTGCGTCTGATAAGCAAGAAGATATTGCCTGCCGTTCTGCACACTTATAAATATACGCAACGGAACTATTTCAGCAGTTCTCGGCTCATCGTGTTTACGGTTAAGGTTATTAACGGTAATCGCGCGTTTTTGTCGCATAGCATCAAACAGATCAGCTAATACGTTCGAATCCATCGCGCTCGTTATGTAATGATGCTTAAATGTAAATACGCTCTCATTCTTTTCTTCCTTATCAAGTAAGAAAGAGCCGATAACACCGCAGGGTGCGATCTCAGAAAAATAATCAAGTGCATCCTTGATATCAACAATGTCAATATCTTCACTTCTTGCATACGTTACTTTTCTACCCTGCTTTTTTGTAATTATCAAGCCCTCGTCACAGTACTCCTTGAGCTTTTTGCGAACAGTGGATTCATCAAACATCATGGATTCTTCAAAAAGCGAAAGATATTTTTCATCTATTGTTTCCATAATTTCGGCAAGCGTGACTTCAACGTCCGATGAATACAAGATATCAAAAATGATGAAATGTAAAGTAATATCACCATCGGTAAAGCTTTTTGCCTTCAGTGCTTGATAAAATGGGTTGTGCACGGACGTGCGGCTGTCTATGGAGAGAAATACGTTCTTGCCCTCGGGTGTGCGAACAAAGCTCATATAATCGCCAAGAATACTTTCCATTCTGCGCTTTTCATCGTCATAAGAGCGCGCACTCTTCTTGTCATAGTCCGCACGACTCTTAAATCCGTAAACGTAAAACTCTCGCATATATGAACGCACTCGCTCAAAATTCTTTATAAGCTCGTTATATGATGACATATTTTTCTCCTTTCTTTTGATATTATTAAAGTTAGTATATCATAATTTTGAACACATTTCAATAGATAATAGTACTCTTCTATTATTCTTATTTTCAACAAATTACCGCTACGCAATTTCAAACTATTTGCTACGCGGTTTGTTACGCAATGATGCTTTAAAATCATTTTAGAGTTATAAAACTCCGTTAATTATACACAAAAAATAGATCAAATAATGAACTTAATGCCTCTACTCGCTGTGAGTAATGACCGAAAGTTCAAAACTTGACCAGTTGGGGTGGTAGAGGCCGCAGGTTCAAGTTCTGTTACTTAGATCAATCGGACGTCCAAATGGACGTCCGATTTTTCTACGCAGTTTGTTGCGCCACAAGGATTTCAAATCGTTTTTTAGTCACTATCATACTCTAAAAATCTATTAGAATTACACAAATATAGGTCAATTTGTTTTCTTTCACAAGTTTCGTTATAACATTCATACAAAATAGACACCCACTCTCCTTGGAGAGTGGGTGTTTATATACATTATTATAAATTAGTAACCAATCACATTTTCAGCTGTGAGACCAGTATTATTTGCAATAACATTTTCTTCAAAATCAGTAGGCATAGTACTTGATACATAGCCGATAGCTTCGCCGTTGATATTTGTGAAAGTACAACCGGTAATCATTGTTACAGAATTATTTCCGTTACTTACACCACAAACTGCATTGTCATAATTTTCGAATGTGCAATCTTTAATGGTTAAGTTGCCGTTAAGGTTCTTATAAATACCCCAGTTTTTATCTGCCGCAAGACCCTTAAAAGAACAGTTGATTACAGTAATATCGCCATCAGTATTATGATTCTTGGTATTATCGATAATTGCGTATCCTTTGCGGTTGGTTTCGAATGTAATATTTTTAATAGTTACATCACCTTCACAATTGAAGATGTTATCCTGTCCAGCGCTATTTTGACGGATAACAGTACCACCGTTGGAATCACCCATAATTGTTACACCCTGAGGAACAACAAAAGTACCTGTTGTTATAATTATTTCAGCAGGCAAAACCAAAATATCTCCGGGATTCAAGCTATCCAAAGCATTCTGCATACCCACAGATTTGTCATAGCTAACAATTTTAGAAGATTTAATTTCCACTCCATCAACAACCAGCTTGCTATCTGTCTGCTGACCTTCACGAGCAGGGTCAACAACACCGAAACCGAGGTCCATAGCGGGAGTATAAGTTGCCTTATAAACCTTTTCACCAGAAACAGCGTTTACTGTACTATTAGTAATAGTACCATTCAAAGCAGCATTGTGGTAACCTGTACCTACACCTGCTGCATACTTACCGCCCTGTGCGTTAATAATTGAATCATCAATGTTAATATTGCACATGGGCTGTTTTGCCTGACAATGTGTATCGTAACCAGAACCGATACCTGCGCCGTAAACACCACCAACTGCTGTTACATTAGAATTTGTAATATTGATAGTTGTTGCGGATTCGCTTGCACCGTTGCTTACACGGCTTGAACCGATACCTGCAGCAGAAACACCGCCTTCTACATAAGAAATAGTAGAATCAAAAATATTTACTTCAACACCTATGTGATATCTTGCACCGATACCTGCAGCCTTAGAACCACCGATTGCCTTAATTACATTTACGTTATTCAATGTAATAACTGCGCCGTCAAAACCTGAACCGATAGCAGCGCCACCTTCGGGAGCATCCTTGTAATACTTTGTATCGTTACCTACACCGTAAGCGTGACCGCCTGCAGCATATTCAATAGTAATACCTTCGATTGTGATGGATTTTGCATTCAAACCACCGATACCAAAAGCAGCGTTGCCAACACCTACAGCTGTAAGTGTACCGTTACCAGTGATATTCAATACTTCGCCTTCAATTGCAGTACCGGAGATAGCATTAACAACAACGTTACCCAAAATTACGATATTAGTTGTTGTTTCCGTTGTTGCTCTTGTTGTTGCAGGAGTTGTCTTAACTCCAGCGATAACAACCTCAGCCAATGTCAAAGTTCCTTTGTATCCTTCGGGGATATAAAGAACGCCTGTAGGATCTACACAGTTAGCCAATGTTGCATCCTTATTTGCATCAAGCATTGCCTGTGCATCTGCAACAGTAAATGCTGCTGTGTCTGCATCATAGTCTTCACCAAAGCTATCGCTTTCAACAGTTGCCTGTGTTGCGAACAAGTTGATACCAAGATTGATTGTGGGAGCTACCTCGCCCTTAGCGGCATTTGCTTCGTTGCCAACTGTTGTGGGCATATAAACTACCATTGTTACAATCTTTTCGTCGCTGTCAGTGTTATTCTTTGCCTCAAGAGTAACCGAGCCTGAAGTATATGCACTGTTAAGAGCAACAGGGCTAGTTACAAGCGCGATTGCTTCATCACGATTGTTGTAATCGTGTTCACCCTCAACAATTCCGTACATAATGTAATCGGAAAGTTTGAATGTTTTACCCGCTACATTTTTGGAACCAATTTCAGAAGCTACGTTTACACCAAGCTGATACTTGAGTGCAAGTGAACCCTCATTCACAACCTTAAGCTTTACAACCTCGGTGTGACCGGGTTCCCAAAGAGAATTTGTAAAAATGTTTGTGTCTTCGTCAACCTTTGTCCAGTCTTTACCTTCTGCCTGATAGTAGAGTTCAACATCAAGGTTACCGGCTGTGATAATATTATTATTACTTGTAACACTATCAGTAAACCATGCGAACGTTGTACCAAGAAGCATTGTGAAGCAAAGTACCATTGACAACACACTTGTGAGCAACGCTTTTTTAGTTGAATACTTTTTTGCCATTTTTATGACCTCCTTAAATTGTTATCTATGCATATCCAGCATTCAATAAGATATACATAATGATTGTATACCCCCACCGCAAATTTGTCAATACATTTTTGTAAATTTAATAAGCGTTCAAAGGTAAAATAACTTTTTTAAACAGTTCGCTAAATCCCAATATCATGTTAACGTTTGGAAACTCACTTCCACGTGCCCGAATTTGGATCGTATTTTCCCTGTCCTGCATTAGGGTCGGTCTTTTGTGTGTTGCCACCATCGCCACCATTTTTGTTCTTCTTGCTTACAATCATAATTACAATAATAACAACCACAAGCAAAATAAAGATTATAAATGCAGTTTTGTCATCTTCGCCACTGTCAACACCGAAAATATTAGCGCCCTCATCAACAACTATCGCGATATTTATGCCTGTCTTTTTTGTAAATTCAACGAGTCCATCATTAACAGTTTTCTCGTTCATTGAAAGTGATGAGTAATTGTAAAGTTTAGAAAAGCTTGTGTCAACATCGCCGGCAGGAGTTCCCGTAAATACAGAAACTTTCTTAGCCATATGTGTTACAACGTCTTTAAGGTTTGCGGACAAAGAAAATTCGTAAAGACTCGTGGGAACAGTATCAAGCATCTTTCTACCAAATTCAGTATATTCGTTGCCAAACATTGCTCTAACATCAGAATCAAGATTGTCACCAACCCAAGCTATGCACTCGTAACCATCATAGCCTTCATAGGTTGTAAACACAATCAAAATATTGCTCTCGTAATCGTCAGTTTCACCAAATGCCTCACTATAACGCGTGTTTGCATAGGTTTGGAACATTCTTTCATCATAATGAATTTTATCCTCAAACGAGCAACTACCAAAAAGTGAGCTAAACAGCAAGGTTGGAACTAATATCAACAAAATAAGAATTACTGCCACAAGCGAAAACATTCCTCCAAGACAACCGCCTCCGCCGTATCCACCGAAAAAGCGTGGTCCATGAAATCTCGGACCAAAGAAAATTGGTCTTGGTCTGTGCCAATATGGTCCGTGGTGCATAGGTCCTCTTGGGCCTCCACCGAATCCGCCTCCACGAGATCCACCTCCGAAGCCGCCCCCTCTTGAGCCGCCTCCAAAACTTCCACCGCGTGATCCACCTCCGAATCCGCCTCCTCTTGATCCTCCACCTGGTCCTGGCATAATAAAATCCTCCTTAATTTAATGTAGTTTATTTTTAAATGTTTTTTGTTTTCAAATTTTGATTTATAGGGGAGTTTGTATTTAATTTTAACGAAAACTAACTTGTGTAGGGACCGGCGTCCTCGACGGTCCGCAACGAGGGATAAACTAATAACATTACGGCTTCACACAAATAAAATCAAGCATTTCCACCAGAAAGTTACTTTCCTTTTGAAACGGACCGTCGGGGACGCCGGTCCCTACAAGGTTACAAATGTTTGTAAACAAAATTTCTGCTAACACACCCATAAATCCCAATTTGTTCAATCATTAATTATATTATATCACAATTTTTATTTTTTTCAACCTCTATCTCGGCTTGTGTAATAATTATATACTAAAATTTCATATTTTTAAAGAGTAAAAATCGCAAAATAAGAGCTCCTATTTTGCAAAAAGTATAAAATTAACTCTATACCCCACCCTGCAAAAAAATGTTTCAAAAAAATTCATAAATCTATTGACAAACAAATAAAGGTGTGCTATAATATCATAGTCGAAAATATTGGGGTGTCGCCAAGCGGTAAGGCATCAGACTCTGACTCTGACATTACCGGGGTTCGAATCCCTGCACCCCAGCCAAAATAAAAGAGCATTCTCGCAAGAGAGTGCTCTTTTTTTGCTTGATGGTATATATGGGATTCGAACGGGACCTAAGAATTTTGCAAAACATATCCTTTCCACAAGGAAAGTGTCCCTGCGCTTTTAGTTTTTATATGATGGAATACACCTTTGTGTGACAGAATATTTTTTATGAACATTCACATTTTCCCTATTGACACATCATTAAAAATGTGTTATAATTCATTGTCAAAAATTTCACAATTCGAAGGGAATTTAAAAATATGAACAATTTGTTTGATTTAACAGGTAAAGTTGCTCTTGTAACTGGTGCATCTTCCGGTCTTGGCGTACAGTTCGCTAAAGCTCTTGCTCGCCAGGGTGCTGACGTTGCTATTTGCGCTCGTCGTGTAGAAAAACTTGAAGCAGTAAAGGCAGAAATCGAAGCTCTTGGCGTTAAGTGCTTCGCATACAGATGTGATGTTCAGGACAACAACCAGATTAAAGAAATGGTAGCTGCAGTTGAAAATCACTTCGGCAAAATCGACATTCTCGTAAACAACGCAGGTGTTGCTGGTGCATCTCCTGCAGAAGCAACTCCCGACGAGGAATGGAACTACGTTGTAGGTGTTAACCTCAGTTCCGTTTACTTTGTAGCTCGTGAGGTTGGTAACGTAATGCTCAAGAACGGTTACGGCAAAATCATCAACATCGGTTCTCTTCACTCTGAGGTTGTAATGCCCAACACATGCTGGCCCGTAGGCGCATACGCAGCTTCTAAGGGTGGCGTTAAGATGCTCACAAAGGCTCTTGCAGTTGAATGGGCTAAGAAGGGTATCACAGTTAACACAATCGGACCTGCTTACTTTAGCAGCGAAATGACAGGCGCAATCCTTGATACAGGCGCATTTGACGGTGTTGCAGCAACATACTGCCCCATGGCAAGAGCAGGCAAGCCCGGCGAACTTGACGGTGCACTTATTTACTTTGCATCCGATGCCTCTTCTTACACAACAGGTCAGTACCTTGCAGTTGATGGCGGTTGGACAGCAGTTTAATCAAATATCAATATATCAAAAAAACGGTTGAATCAATTCAACCGTTTTTTATTTTGTAATATAAATTGGGATTTATCGCTAACTTTTTTGAAAAAAAGTAAGCAAAAAAGTTTTAATCAGATTCGCGCTTTTCCCCGTAAAACAAGCACAAATTTGTAGGGGTCGGCGTCCCCGACGACCCGTTATTCAACAAAACTAACATCCCGACAAATCAAAATTTGAACGCAAAAAACGGCTACTCGGTTTGAGTAGCCGTTAAATATTAATAAACATATAAATCCAAAAATTCTTTAACTTTGGAGATTGGTATTGCGCAACCGTAAGATCCTTCGCGATAACCTGCAAAATTTATTCCAACAAGCTCACCTTTAGCATTTACAAGCGCTCCTCCGCTTGAGCCGTGATCTATTGGAGCGTTGTGAAGAATAATATCGAATGCTATATTCTGCAAAGAAGAATCTTCATCGGCATTGATCGGTTGATATGCCATAACTGTGCCATAGGTGATCGCATTTTGCAATCCTGCAGGAGTGCCAAGAGAAGCAACGTACTCGTTAATCTTTGGATCTTCACCCAATCCTATCTCAAGAAGAATGTTCTCGTTTGCGGACGAATATTTAAAGCAAACAAGAGCCAAATCATATTCTTCACTTTTAGCATAGTCGGGCTTGGATGGGCTTTTATATATCTCCGCCTCATAAATATTGCCCCAAGGATCTTCTACCGAAATGATTTGTTGGGAATTTGGAACATCGTTTTCAATAACGTGATTATTAGTTAAAACATAGCAATATCCACCTGAAACGTCAACAACTACTCCCGAGCCTTGGGATGTGCCTGCCACCATGCTTCCCCTGTATGATCTACTCACTACCGTAACAATGCTTTTAATTGTTTGCTTTGTAATCATATTTGTAAATGAAACTGCATCCAAAGTAAAATACGCATATAAATCAACGTCACCAATTATCTTGTTTGAAAAATCGTATTTATACGTCGCTGTGCTATCCACCCATCCGGTAAAAATATAATTTTGCTTTTCGGGAATGGAGGGCTCGCTAACAGTTTGACCTATAGCCACACTTTTACTATCATAAAGCTCTCCGTCAACGTAAAAATTCACCTTGCAAAATTTCAGTTCTTCTGGCAAAAGTGAACAGCTGCAAACCAGCGATGCAACCATTATTAATATCATAAACAATGATATCGTTCTTTTCATAATATCCACCTATAATTTGTTAATTTTCTTTTAAAGTAAGCAATATTTGAGTAATTTCGTCAAGATTTTCAGCACAATTTATACGATTTCTAAGCTCTGCTGCCCCACGAATACCTTTCATATACCAACCAAGATGCTTTCTGCTTTCGGCAATACCTGCGCGCTCACCCTTATCCTCAATCATCATTTTGAGATGAGCCAAAGACACGTCAACCACTTCGTTAACAGGAATTTCACGCACTTCTCTGCCTTCAAAAAGATTTACAACATTCTCAAAAATCCAAGGATTACCAAGCGCACCTCTGCCAATCATAACGCCATCGCAACCAGTTTCATTAATCATTTTAAGAGCATCGCTAGGTTCAAATATATCCCCATTTCCAATAACGGGTACTTTAACTGCTTCTTTCACCTTTGCAATTTGTGTCCAATCGGCATATGGAGCATACTGTTGCTCGCGAGTTCTTCCGTGAACACAAATAAGAGAAGCACCCGAGGATTCAAGCCGTTTTGCCATTTCAACTGCATTTATTGAATTAGAATCCCAACCAATTCTTATTTTAACCGTAACGGGAATATCTACCGCCTTGACAACCGCTTCAACAATTCTACCTGCAAGCTCAGGGTTTTTGAGGAGCGCCGAGCCTTCGCCATTAGAAACCACCTTGTGAACAGGACATCCCATATTTATATCAATTGCGCTTGGAGTGAACTTGCTTGTTGTTCCGCGATAGCTATTCTCTGCTATCATACGGGCAGCCTCTGCCATAAATTCAGGCTCGCTACCAAATATTTGAACTGCCATCGGAAGCTCGTTCTCACCTATCGCAGCCAACGGGGCAGTTTTAGAGGGAGAAGCCGTTAAGCTCTTTTTGATTTTTTGTTCATAGCAAAGTGCTTTTGCGCACACCATTTCGGATACAAGATATTCAGCGCCAAATGAACGACACACGGTACGAAACGCATGGTCTGTTGCCCCCGCCATAGGAGCAAGCATTATTCCATGCTTTAATTCTACATTTCCAATTTTGAGCATTAGCTTCACCTCTTTTCTATATTTTAAATTTTGATTTGTCGCGCAGTTAGTTTATTTTGGGACGCTCAATACGGAAACCCCCAAAACTCACGATGTTCGTTTCGGGGAACCCCTAGCCGCTAGGCTTCCGCTTTTGAAAAAGCGGAGCAAAACAACAGGTGGGTTTGAGCAAATATTTCGTAAATTTTCGAAATTCCTAACGGAATTATCGGTTTAGAATTAAAATCCCAATCTTACAAGCAAGCTTGACGCTTGGAATTTAATTTCTAAACTACGAAAATCAATCCTAATGGATTAATTTTCTAAAATTTACTTTATGTGAGCATACAGATTTTGATAGCTATATGTCTATTATTTGTAATAGCAAATCACAGATTTTCGCTTTCGGTTTTGCGTTAGCAAATGGCTGACGTAAGTCAGACAAGAAAGATGAAGCCTGTTAAAATGCCGAGAAAATCGTTATGTGTTGTATATAATTATGGGCAATTTGCGTTTTTGCGAAGCAAAATGGAGTCGTAAGACGACAAGCAATTTGCTAGGCGCGCCAATCATACTTTAGATAACTCCATCATAATATGCGCGGCGTAT
>JAZKZP010000086.1:0-2882 GCA_045612715.1 Eubacteriales bacterium | reverse complement strand
TAAATTGGGATTTATAGGGTAGTTAGAAAAAGTTAGTTTGTGTTTGGAACGGGAGGCGAAACGCCTCCCCTACAATGTATAATATTGTCTATTCGTAGGGGAGGGGTCTCCCCTCCCGCAATTTAAATTCAAACTATCTCCCCTATAAAACAAAATTTGAAAGCAACTCAAAAAACAACCGCCCCGATATTTGAGGCGGTTTGTGTTTTTTAATTATTCAATTCCAAGCACCTTATATCCCTGTGCTTCAACGGTAGCTTTAAGTATTTCGTCTGAAATGGGAGCTGTGAGAGTGAGAGTTGCTTTCTTTTCAACATGGCTTGGAACTACGTTTTCAACGCCTTCGATGCCTTCGAGAGCTTTCTTTACATGTGCTTCACAGTGTGGGCACATCATTCCTTCAATTTTGATAATTTTTGTCATAGCTTTAAACTCCTTTGTTTTATGTTTCTTATAAATTTTAACAAGGTTAAGTCGGAGCGCGTTTGTTACAACGCAAAAGCTGGATAGACTCATCGCAGCCGCCCCAACCATTGGTGTGAGTGTAATTCCTAAAGGAATAAGCACCCCTGCAGCCAATGGAATTCCAAGGCAATTATAGAAAAATGCCCAGAAAAGACTCAATTTAATATTATTTAGCGTCGCACGTGAAAGCTTAATTGCAGCAGGCAAATCTGCCATATTGCTCTTTATAAGCACCACGTTTGCGCTATCAATAGCTATATCAGTACCACTTCCAATGGCAATTCCCGTGTCTGCGGCGGTGAGGGCAGGAGCATCGTTTATTCCGTCGCCGACCATTGCCACCTTGCCGTGTACTTTTAGTGATTGAATAACCTTTTCCTTGCCGTCAGGAAGAACTCCTGCAATCACCTCGTCCACTCCCGCTTGCTTTGCGATTGCCTTAGCAGTGCGTTCGTTATCTCCTGTCAGCATAACAGTTTTAATGCCCATTGATTTCAATTCTATAATTGCATCTTTAGCATCGGGCTTTATCGTATCGGCAACAGCGATGATGCCGAGAATTTTATCGTTTTTAGAGAAGAACATAGGTGTTTTGCCGTTTTTGGATAGTCTGTTTGCTTCATTCTTGAGCGAATCGGGAATAGGGGCAAATTGACTTATAAATCCCTCATTTCCACCTCTAACGATAGCGCCGCCGATATTTCCTTCAAGTCCGTTTCCTGCAACTGCACGGAAGGAAGAAACATCAATGAGATTAACTCCTTTTTCTTCACCATACTGAATTATTGCGCGGGAAAGCGGATGTTCGCTTTGTTTCTCAAGTGAATATGCCAATGTCAAAAGCTCATCTTCGTCGCAATCAGCCTCAAAAATCACATTTGTTACCTTTGGCATGCCAACTGTGATGGTACCTGTTTTGTCGAGTGCAACGATCTTGATTTTTCCTGCTTCCTCAAGAGATGTCGCATTTTTGAACAAAATTCCGTTTTTAGCGCCTACTCCACTGCCAACCATAATTGACACGGGAGTTGCGAGTCCCAACGCACAGGGGCAACTAATTACAAGCACGGAAATCGCACGAGTAAGCGCAAACCCAAGCTCTTTATCAAGCAAAGTCCACACAATAAATGTTACAATTGAAATTCCGATTACCACGGGAACAAAAATTCCCGATACCTTGTCCGCAATTTTCGCTATCGGCGCTTTGCTTGACGATGCGTCCTCAACCATCTTAATAATGCGAGAGAGCATTGTTCCCTCTCCAACCTCGGTTACTCGACATTTCAAAAATCCCGAGCGATTGATTGTGGCGGAGTAAACACTATCCCCCTCCTTTTTATCAATGGGAATACTTTCCCCCGTCAAAGCACTTTCGTCAACTGCGCTTTCTCCATCTACAACAATTCCATCAACGGCTACACTTTCACCCGGTCTAACAAGGAATATATCCCCAACACGCACATCAGCAATGGGAATAGAAACCTCCTTTCCGTCACGAATAATAGCTGCAGTTTCGGGCGCAAGAGAGGTTAATTTATCAAGCGCATCAGTGGTTTTTCCCTTGGCTATTGCCTCGAGAAGCTTGCCCAAGGTTATAAGAACCAAAATCATTGCCGCGGATTCAAAGTAGAGTCCGTGTAAAAGCTCCATTAATTCGGGCATAGGTTTGTAGCTAAACCAAGGCTCCATGCGTGAAAATTCTGTCATCTTGAAAACAAGGAAAACACTATAGATGAACGAAACTCCCGAGCCAAGAGCAACAAGTGTATCCATATTGGGAGCTAGTTTCAGTGCTGATTTGAAACCACTCAAGAAGAATTTTTTGTTTATTACCATTATAATTATGCAAAGAAGCATTTGCAAAATAGCAATAGCTATCGGATTTCCAGCGAAGAAATCAGGCAAAGGAGCACCAAGCATATTGTGTCCCATCGCAACATACATAAGTACAAAAAGAAAAGCTAAAGAAACAAAAAATCGTACTTGAAGCGTTTCGATTTCTTTATTCACACTGTTACTCGCTGTGTTTTTGTCATTTTTTTGTATTTTGGATCCGTGTAGTGTTGCTCCATATCCCGCTTTTGTGACAGCGGAAATCACATCTGCATCGGTTACGCTACCCTCAATTTCCATTGAATTGGTAAGAAGATTTACCGAGCAAGTCTCAACTCCGTCAAGAGAAGAAACCGCCCTTTCAATACGAGCCGAGCACGCGGCACAGCTCATTCCACTAATATCAAATTTTCTCAACTTATCACCTTCTTTGTGGATTATTATATATCATTTTTCAAAAAATATCAAGTGAATTATTGAAAATATAATTAAACAAATTGGGATTTATAGGGGAGTTAGTTTGTGTTTGGAACGGGAGGCGAAACGCCTCCCCTACAATGTATAATATTGTCTATTCGTAGGGG